>JAIEDJ010000307.1 GCA_029068025.1 Oscillospiraceae bacterium
CCCCCGCCTGATATGCTCCTCCAGCGTTTCACGCGCTGCGGCAACATCGCTCTCATAGGTGATCCCGAACCATTTGCTGTCCGTCGGGATATCCCTCACCTTATAACCGCGCGACTTTATCTCCCGTCCGACCGCGTCCGCTATGGTAAGCTCCGCCTTAAGCTCGTCGGGCTGGAGATCATTAAGGAACTTTCTTAGCTGATGAGCCAGTATCGGCATAAAATCAGCTTTGAACCCCCACATACTCATAGACGCGGTCGCGTTTTCATCAAGGATCTTTTCATATCCGTCATACTTTCCGCGGATAACGCCGTCCGCGCCGCGCGATATCTGCTTTGTTTCCTCCACCGATGTCAGCAGACCGTCCGCGCCGCTGCGGCATATGCCGCGGTTCACCGCACCGTGCTCCGACAAGGTGTTTTTCAAAAGGAAATCCACCGAGCAGGCGTCCGCGTCGGGAGCTTTAAGGAATCCCGCAAGCGACTCAAACGCCTCCGCCCCGTAGAAATCGTCCGCGTTGATAACGGCAAAGTTGTTATCCAGCATGTCCTTGCAGCAATACAGCGCCTGCGCCGTTCCCCACGGCTTTGTACGCGACGGGAAATCCCTTTCGCGCTTCGGGAGCTGATCCACGGACTGGAAAACATATTCCGTCTTTACCAGCTTCTCCACTCTCGCGCCGATAGTGCTTTTAAAAAGCTCCTCGATATCACGGCGTATTATAAACACAACGCGGTCAAAGCCGTTTTTCAGCGCGTCATGCACCGAATAGTCTATCAAAAGTTCCCCGTTCGGACCCAGCGGCTCAAGCTGCTTTATCCTGTCGCCGAAGCGCTGTCCCATTCCTGCCGCAAGTATTACTAAAGTTAATTCCGACATATTATACTCCTTATTTTAAAGAATTTCAAAATTCTCAATTGGCCGCATTATGCTTCGCAAAACGCTCACGCTCCTCTTCGCTGACGCTCCGTTCCGCTTAGTCGTCAATTTCGACACTTTTTGAAATTCACTGTCCTATCGCACGTTGATCTTAGCGTAAGAGCCTTGCTGCGTGAGTATTGCGTTGATCTTGACGCAAGAACCTTTGCTGCACATGTATTGTGTTGATCTTGGGAAACGCCTCAGCCGCATTTTTTCTACAGCGCCGACCTCGGTAGCCCGTCAAACAATCCCTCGAGCCGCTGCAAGGTCATTGCCCCGATGAGCGCCCAGCCGTCCTTTTCCGCAAGGAAAAACTTCTCCAGACGCTTCATTGCTTCATGATATTCGATCGTGCCGATAACGCCGTCCTTCGTGATACTGACTATTGAGATTATCCACTTGTCGATGGTCTTGCCTTCTATTGCCTATTGCTTTTCTGGAACTATCAGGAAAAGCGAATCCGTATCCTCGGTGAGCGCAAACCCAACGATCAGCGACCCCTCGTCATTCTGATACAGGTGCGGATTAGCTTGATACGCTTCCTGCCAGCGCTTGTTGAGATCACTGCCGTTATTTTGTTTTTTCTTGAACACGCCCATTACTTCAAGCCCTCAATAGATTCAAGAATCTTCTTCATCTTCTCTTCCGCCTTAGCGAGCTTAGCGCGTTCGTTCTCGATCTGCTGAGCGGGCGCTTTGGACAAGAACCCCTGATTGTTCAGCTTGCCCGAGAGGAAGTCTATGTCTTTCTGCGCCGCCTTGCGTTCCTTTTCGAGACGCGCAAGCTCCTTCTCCTTGTCTACCAGCTCGCCCATCGGGATAAACACACGCGCCGAATCGGTAACGACCGTCACCATACCGTCGGTGTTCTCCGCCTTTTCCACAACGGAGAACTCTCCCGCGCCCGCGAGCTTCTCAAAGAACGGCTGAGCGTTCTTAAAGGTCTCGGCGAACTTGGTCTCCACGATCTCGGTTACTTTCTTTGACGGCGGAACGTTCATCTCATTTCTCTGTACGCGGATAGCGCGGATAGTTTCGATAATGCGCGAGAACTCCTTCTGCTCCTCGGTGAAGCAGAGCTTTTCGTCATACCTGCACCAGTCGGAGATCATAATGCTCTCAGGCTCACCCTCGGGCAACGGCATAGACTGCCAAATCTCCTCGGTAACGAACGGAATAAACGGGTGCAGCAGCTTCAGAACTCCCCTTATGATGAATACAAGCACGTTCTGCGCCGCAAGCATAGTTGCTCCGCCTGCCGCGATCCTCGGCTTGGTAAGCTCTATATACCAATCGCAGAAGATATCCCATACAAAGTCATAAAGGTTCTGCACCGCAACGCCCAGCTCATACGCCTCAAGATTTGCCGTAACGTTCTTCACCATATCGTTGAACAGCGACAGCACCCACTTGTCCTCAACGGGCAGATTCGCGGTGTCAAGCGGCTTTGCGGTGAAGCCCTCGGGCAGATTTATAAGGATATAACGCGACGCGTTCCACAGCTTGTTTATGAAGTTGCGGGAATTGGTGACCTTTTCTTCCGTCCAGCGCATATCGTTTCCGGGAGCGTTTCCGGTCACGAGCGTGAGACGAAGCGCGTCCGCGCCGTAGCGGTCGATGATCTCAAGCGGATCAACGCCGTTGCCAAGGGACTTGGACATCTTCCGACCCTTTTCGTCGCGTACAAGTCCGTGGATAAGCACGTCCTTGAACGGCTTCTCGCCCGTGTGTTCCAGACCCGAGAAGATCATTCTCGAAACCCAGAACGTGATTATGTCATAGCCCGTAACAAGCGTCTGCGTAGGATAGAAATACTCGTAATCGGGCGTTTTCTCGGGCCAGCCCAGTGTTGAAAAAGGCCACAGAGCCGAGCTGAACCATGTATCGAGCGTGTCCTCGTCCTGCTTTACCGCCGCTCCGCACTTTGGGCACTTTTCGAGATCATCAAGCGTGATCTCGGTGTGTTTACAGTCGGGGTTCTGACAGTAAAACGCGGGTATCCTGTGACCCCACCAGATCTGACGGGAAATACACCAGTCGCGGATATTCTCCATCCAGAACAGATAGTTATTCTCAAAGCGCTTGGGAACATATCTCAGCTCGCCGCTCTTTACAACGTCGATCGCGGGCTTTGCAAGCTCCTTCATCTTAACGAACCACTGCAGTGACGCGGTAGGCTCTACGGTAGTGCCGCAGCGCTGACAGGTGCCGACATTGTGCTTGTGCGGCTCGACCTTGATCAGCAGACCCTGCGCCTCGAGATCGGCGACCATAGCCTTGCGCGCTTCATAGCGATCCATTCCGGCGTACTTTCCGCCAACGCCCTCCATAATAGTTGCGTCATCGTTCATCATATGGATAACCGGAAGATCGTGACGCTGTCCTACCTCAAAGTCGTTGGGATCATGTGCCGGAGTGATCTTAACACAGCCCGTACCGAATTCCATATCAACGTATTCGTCCGCGACAACCGGGATCTCCCTGTCGGTAAGCGGCAGCTTGAGCATTTTACCTACAAGATGAGTGTAGCGCGTATCCTTAGGATTAACAGCAACCGCGGTATCGCCGAGCAGCGTTTCAGGACGCGTTGTAGCTATTTCCACAAACCCGCTTCCATCAGCTATCGGATAATTTATATGCCAGAAGAAGCCGTCCTGTTCCTCGTATTCGGTCTCAATATCGGAAATAGAGGTCTTGCAGTTCGGGCACCAGTTGATGATACGCTCACCGCGGTAGATCAGCCCCTTGTTATGGAGCGACATAAACACCTTTTGCACAGCCGCCGAACAGCCCTCGTCCATTGTGAAGCGGTCACGGCTCCAGTCGCAGGACGTACCCATTTTGCGCTGCTGCTTCTTTATAGTGCCGCCATATTTATCGTTCCACTCCCACGCGCGCTTCATAAAGCCATCGCGTCCGAGGTCGTATTTCGTGATACCCTCTTCCTTCATAGCCGAAACGATCTTCGCTTCCGTAGCAAGAGCCGCGTGATCTGTTCCGGGAAGCCACAGCGCCGAGTAGCCCTGCATTCTCTTAAAGCGGATAAGTATATCCTGGAGCGTACAGTCAAGCGCGTGACCCATATGCAGCTGTCCCGTGATGTTGGGCGGCGGCATTACTATAGTATACGGCTTTTTCTTGGGATCGCGCTCTGCCTTGAAGAAGCCACTCTCCTCCCAATACTTATATAGTCTGTCCTCGAAATCCTTCGGGGAATAAGTTTTTTCCAATTCCTTCATATTTATGTCTCCTTATTTAAAATAATTTCAAAATTCTCAATTGGCGGCACGCTCCACTTCGCGCTAACGCGCTCCGTTACGCTTAGCCGTCAATTGAGAACCGGTCGAAATTAAAATTTCGCCCTTTTTGAAATTCCTGCGCGTTTATCACGTTGTTCTTGGCGTTAGAGCCCTTGCTGCGTGTGTATCTCGTTGATCCGAGCGAAAGCGCACCGATCAAATTTCGATCAAAATCCGCCGCCGAAATCGGCATCATAATTATCAATTAACATCAGTCGTACTCTTCCGAGATAAACTTAAAGTCATCGGTCTTATCGATCTTGTCAAGAACCTTTTTCTTTATCCGCTCCTCGACCGCGTCCGCCGCCAGCCCGAACAGCATGGTCTGAAAAATATTGCTTGTGCACATCAGCATAACGGCAAGCGGCTCGTATTCGAGCGTTATCATCTTCTCAACCGGATAATTTCCGCTGTTGTCCGCGGAAGACTCCTCGCCATACTTGTCAATGACCGCTTGGACTTCCTCCGCCGTAGCGGTCTTAACGGCGATCTCGACTGCCTCTCCGTCATAGAACTTCCCGAAAAACAGCCGCGCAAGCGTCTGCTTTCTGCCGAGTATTTCCTTGGACATCCTGTCCGCCTGTTCCTTGACATATTTCAGAACAACACTTTTGGATCTGTTGATATTCTTGAACCAAATGTATATCAGCCGCGTGCGCTCCCCATCATTAAGCTCGACCTTGTCAAGCACACCGTCCTTGTCATATACGGCAGTCAGCCCGTTCGGCATAAGCTCCCTCGGAACAGTATATATCCGAACCTCGTTTCCGTACATGGGCGCATTGTATGTCAGCAGCTGCCATTCCGTATCATAGCCGAGGATCAGTATATCTCCGTCCGCGCCGCCGAGCTCATTGAATTTGAAACTGCCCTCTTTAAATTTCAGCGGAATATTGTATTCCATCTGTCAGACCTCCTGTAGGTGTTATCGTTTTTCGGAGAGCCTTTCCACAAGCTCTTTGTCCGGAGTAACATAAAGCGTCCTGTTGTTGGTGAAGATCACCATTCCGGGCTTAGCGCCCGCGGGCTTTTTCACGAACTTCACCGCGACGTGATCCACGGGTACTCCCGAGCCGCCGTGCCCCTTTGAATGGTACGCCGCCAGCTGAGCAGCCTCAAAAAGCGTCTGCTCCGAGGGCGTTTTCCCATCGGTTCTGATTATCACGTGAGAACCCGCTATATCCTTGGCGTGGAGCCATATATCCGCCGCCTTGGCGGTCTTGAAGGTAAGCTGATCGTTCTGGCGGTTGTTCTTGCCGACCAGAATTTCAAAGCCGTCCGACGAGATAAATCTCATTGGCTCGGAGAGCTTGTTTTTTTCGGGCGTTTTTCTGTTCTCGCCCTTGATATAGCCCTGCTCGACTAACTCGCGCCGTATCTCGGCAAGCTCGCGGTCGCTTTCGGCACGCGCGAGACTATCAAGCACGCTGTCGAGATACGAAAGCTCGTTTTTCCCGCTCTCGATAAGCTCCGTGAGCTTCTTTTCGGCGGTGTCCAGCTTTCGGTATTCGGCATAGTACTTCTGCGCATTCTGCGACGGAGTGAGCCGCGCGTCAAGCGGTATCTCCCGCGTTCCGCCGCTGTAAAAATCATCGAGAACACACCTTGTCATACCGCGTTCCAGCTTGTAGATATTGGCGTTGATAAGATCTCCGCAGACTCGGAAAACCTCGCGTTCTCCGCATTCCTCAAGCTCCTTCTTCCGGAGCTCCAACTTGCGTGAAACGCGTGAATACGCGTTGTTCAGCACGATCGTCAGACTGCGGCTGCGCTGCTTCTGCGTGTTTTCGGAGCTTTGAGCGGTGTAAAACGCGTCCAACAGCTCACACGCGGAATCGTAGCACGATAACTTCATAGCGCCGCCGTACTGCCCGATATCAACAAACGAAAAATCCTTTTTCTTGCCGGTCTCATCTGTGAGCAATGTGAAACTTGCGCCGCCGTTCAGCGCGTTCTTTGCTTTCGCGAAAAACTCGGCAAGCCGCAGCTTCTGCGTATCGGTAAGCTCACCGCACAAGATATCCGTATCGTTTGCGGCATAGAACGCCGCCTCGCGCGCGAATATCGGCGCTATACCCTCGAGTATCTCGGGGAGCGCCTTAGCAAGCCGCCCGCCCTTTTCCGAGACAGCCGAGACTATCTCATCGGGCGCGGCTTCGAGAATATTCAGCCGCTCCGGACGCGGCGGAGTCTCATACACGATATTCGGAAGCACCCGCCGAATTTTATCATCGGGAGCGTCCTCACCCGTGATCCGCTTTACGCTGTCCACGACACGACCTCCGCTTATAAGGATTATATTGCTGTAGCGTCCCATTATCTCAGCGGTCAGCGTGTTCACCACGGGATCACCGATCTCGTTGGTACACTCGAAATCAAAGTAAAGTATGCGCTCCAGACCGTCTTGTCTGATCGCCGAAAGTTTGCCGCCGCCGAGACGCTTTCTCAGCAGCATACAGAACATCGGCGGGGTCTGCGGGTTGCCGAATTCCGCATTCGTGAGGTGAACACGCGCCGCACCGCCGTTCGCCGAGAACAGCAGCTTTTTCGCGCCGCGGTCATTGGAATTCAGCATTCTAAGGGAAACGATTATTTCCTCGCGTGAGGGCTGATAGATCTTGTCGACCCGCGCGCCTATCAGATTTTCAAGCTCACGCTTCACGCAGTGAAGATACGCGCCGTCGAGTGACAAATCCGCCGCCCCCTTTCATCAGGAAATAATACGCTGTGTTTCAGAAATCAACGGTAAAGATCACTTGCAAATTTTCTTTAAGAGCGTTTTCGTAAAACGGAAGAATGTCATGGCTCCAGTCCAAAGTATGCTCCAAACCGTCATCATCTTTATATCTGAAATCATCGCCGATCTTCTGAAAATTCTGATTGATAATGTCCTGCAGATCGTTTTGACGAAGAAATTCAACAATATTTTTTATGTCATCATGGTTTTTCAGAGTAATGACCTCATCCTCTGTTTTGACCAAAAACTCGCCGCCGAATATGATATTTGCCGGAACGCGATCAGATTCGATCCATTCACCGCCGCCCAAGCAGTAATGGATCCCCTCCCACGCTTTGTCCAGCTCACAGGCACGGGGAGTATCAAACAAATTTTCCTCGATCTCGTTCAGCATATAATCATACCGTTCCTTTGCCGGAACAGAGCGGAGTTCTTCGACTTCCGTGTCGGTAAGCGCGTAAAGCATACCCAATCTTGACATATCGGATTTCCTCCAATATCATAAGTATCCGCACGGATCCTGCTCGCACTCCGCACTGAACACCGGCACCGACGGGAACTTTTCCGTTATCAGCTTCGCCAGACGGTTCGCGGCGGACTTCTCCGTTCCGAAATGTCCCGCGTCTATCAGCGCTATGCCGCAGTTTTCGGCTTCGATCCAGAAGTTATGCTTGATGTCGCCCGAGATGATCGCGTCACAGCCCTTTTCCCTGGCTATTTGCATAACGTCGGACGAAACTCCCCCGCCGCAGCACACGGCTATCCGCTTTATCGCTTTCGGCTTGCGGCTGTACTTCACGCTGTCCAGCATGAGCCTGTCCTTGCAGTATTCCGCCAATGATTTGGGGGAATGTTCAAGCACTATATCGCACACTGCCCCGAAGCCCTTGTCGCCGCGCGTTATCTCAAGAACGCCCGCGCTCTGAAATTCCAGCAGCTCCACCAGCGTATCATTCACGCCGTCCTCGGCTATGTCGAAATTCGTGTGCATTGCTATCGCGGCGATATCGTGACGAATAAGCGCCGCAACTGGACTCCACTCGGGAACGTTCTTCAGCCCGCCGAATATTACGGGATGGTGCGACACGATCAGATCCGCGCCCTTGCCTGCCGCTTCCCTGATAACGTCATGCGTTATATCCAGACAGCAGCACACCCCCGTGACCTCGGTGCTCTCACCGCCGACCAGCAGTCCTACATTGTCATAGCTCTCCGCGCTGCAAAGCGGAGCCTTCGAGTCCAGAAATTCCAATATGTCCACGATCGTCATCGTTCGTTCACATTCCTTTTACAGTATCAAAAATCCTCGCGGCGAGCTTCCGCAGATTTTCGGAGCGCTCCGCGTCGGTGGTATTTTCGGAGATCTTCATCAGCTTTTCGCCCAGACGGTTAAGATATTCCGCGTCTGTGATCTTCCCCGTAAGCGCAAAATACTCGTCCGCCTCCTGAACAACGCCGGTATAGCGCACGCTCATTACAACATAACGGCGCTCCTTCTCGGCGGCGACGATCTCTTCCGTTATCTCAAAGCCGTTCCGATACAGCCACCTTCTGAGGTAATCGTCCTTGGTCATCGGCTGGAGAATAAACCGCGTATCTTCCGATAAAAAGCGGCAGCCGCTGATTATCCGCGCGATAAGCTCTCCGCCCATGCCGCAGATAATAACGTCGTCCGCAAAGTCTATCTCCGCCAGACCGTCAGACTTGACTACCATGACGTTCGTGACCCCGCACTCGGCGATCGTTCTCCGCGCCGCGTCCAATGGCCCGTCGCGGACATCAGAAGCGATAACGAGACCGGAGACATTCCGTGCCAGATAACACGCAAGCTGTGCGTGATCGCACCCGACGTCGGCGGCGGTTCTGCCGCGTCTGCACAAACCCGCCGCCGCTTTTAGTCTGTTGTCGAGTGAGTTCACTTAGTTTCCGAGAGCCGCGTTAAGGTCTGCCACGATCTTGGCAGCATCAACGCCGTGAACCGAGCAAGCCTGTCCCACAGACTCGCCGCGAGCCGACGGACATCCGAGACAATGCATACCCATTCCCATAAAGATGGGAGCCGCAGCCTCCGCGTTAAAATCGAGAATATCTCCGATAATAGTATCAACAGTAACCTTCATGATTCTTCTCCTTAATTTTGAATTTACAGCTTCCGTATCATGTGGATACGGTTTTGCCGATGTGCGCAAAAATGGGTTTCCAAAGGGCGAAGCCCTTTGGCGCGATTTAACAAACGGCAAAGCAGTTTGTTAAACGCAATGGCATTCGCGCTATGCACGAACGCTCATTGCTTGCTTCGGGACTCCGTCCCTTCGGGGGGCGGGGGCGGAGCCCCCGCGTCTCTCCCCCCTCTCTACCAGAGAGGGGGACGGTGAAACCGCACACATTTATAGTATAACACATTTTTCGCGATTTGTCTACTGATTTTAAATTTTATCCTGCTCTAAATATTTGTGCAAAACCACCAAAAATTTACGGTTAAATAGCAAAAATTCTCCAAAAACGTTTACAAGTCCGAAAAATCCTTGCAAAATATTTGAAAGTGCGTTATAATAATATAAAGCGCAGTCTGTGTAATGATCACATATTATGCACAGTCTGCAAAAGCGTTATTCCAAAAATTAAATTCAATTAATGGAGGAGATTTTAATTATGGGTATCAGGCTTGACGACAAATATTTGAAGGGCTTTGTCAGAGACCACGAGCTGTCCGCCAGCGCTCCCGCTGTAAAGGCGGCGCACGACACTCTAGTAAGCAGAAAGGGTCCCGGAAACGACTTCCTCGGCTGGATCAATCTTCCCGTGGACTATGACAAGGACGAGTTCGAGCGTATCAAGAAGGCGGCAGCCAAGATCAAGAGCGACAGTCAGGTGCTGATCGTCATCGGTATCGGCGGCTCCTATCTCGGAGCGAGAGCCGCTATCGAGGCGCTTAAGTCCTCGCTGTACAACTCTCTCAAGAAGGACACCCCCGAGATCTATTTCGTAGGGTGCAGCTTAAGCCCTACTTATTTGAACGAAGTCATCTCGCTGGTAGAGGGCAAGGACTTCTCCGTAAATATCATCTCGAAATCGGGCACGACCACCGAGCCGGCGCTCGCGTTCAGAGTATTCCGCGATCTGCTGGTTGAGCGCTACGGCGAAGAGGGCGCGAAGAACAGGATCTACGCGACCACCGACAAGGCGCGCGGCACTCTTAAGGAGTTGTCTGACAAGAAGGGCTATGAAACCTTTGTTATCCCGGACGACGTAGGCGGACGTTTCTCCGTATTGACAGCTGTAGGTCTGCTCCCCATCGCCTGCGCGGGCTGCGATATCGACGCGCTGATGAAGGGCGCTGCCGACGCACGCGAGGCATACAAGGACTGCGACCTCGAAAAGAACGACTGCTACAAGTACGCCGCTTTGAGAAACATTCTCTACAAGAAGGGCAAGGGCATAGAAATGCTCATCAGCTACGAGAACAGCTTCCAGATGATGGCAGAGTGGTTCAAGCAGCTTTACGGCGAGAGCGAGGGCAAGGACGGCAAGGGTCTGTATCCGTCCAGCGCCGTATTCTCAACCGATCTGCACTCCATGGGTCAGTTCGTTCAGGACGGCTCTCGTGTAATGTTTGAGACGGTGATCCAGTTTGCTAAGCCTCAGAAGGATCTGTTCCTCAATGACGAGCCGACCAACGTTGACGGACTGAACTTCCTGTCCAACCAGAATATGTCGGTAGTCAACAGAAAAGCGTTCGAGGGCACCGTTATCGCTCACACCGAGGGCGGCGTTCCGAATATCGTGCTCGAGGTTCCCGAGCTTAACGAATACGAGCTTGGATATCTCATCTACTTCTTTGAGAAGGCTTGCGCTATCAGCGGCTATATGCTCGGCGTAAATCCGTTCGATCAGCCCGGCGTTGAGAGCTATAAGAAGAATATGTTCGCGCTGCTCGGCAAGCCCGGATATGAGGAGCAGAAAGCAGCTCTCGAAAAGAAGCTCGGATTGTAATAGTTGCCGGTATACGGTTTTGTTAAAAGCTGCTAAGAAAGAACAATTTACGATAGGCGCAGGAAATTCCGAAAAGCGGTCAGCACTGTTCGCGAATTGCTATCAGTACGAAACGCGCAGCGCTTAAACGAAGGATGCAATTTGCGAAAGCAAGCGCGAAGTGAGCATTTCGCGCTTGGCTAGGCGAGCTTTGCTCGCCGGTTCGCAAATTGCCAATTCAAATAGGAGGTTTATTATGGTTAAGATCATTACAGGCAAAAAGGGTTCGGGAAAGACCAAGATCCTTATCGACGCTATCCACAGCGCTGAGAAGGCTTCCAACGGCAACGTCGTTGCTATTCAGAAGGGTTCTTCCCTGAACACCGACATCACTTACAAGGTTCGCCTGATCAATATCGAGGATTACGCCGTTGAGGGTGTGGACGCGTTCTACGGCTTTGTAGCGGGTATCCTGTCGTCCGATCACGACTGCACGGATATCTTTGTTGACGCGACGCTCAAGATCACAGGCAAGGATTTTGACAAGCTCGGCGAGATGTTCGACAAGCTCGCGAAGATCACTCCGTCCACAACGGTAACGCTCACCGTTTCCGCAGATAACGACGAGCTTCCCGAGAACGTCAAGAAATTTATCGCGTAAGCGCGGTTTACAATTTTTTAAAAATTTTTAAAAAATGCTTGACAAACCCCCGCTGATGTGCTATAATATTAAATGTTCGATATCAGAAACGATACAGTACAACGATTTTCCACGCATATTGCGTGATGTGTTGGCTGTCAATTGAAGCGAGGGGGTGCAATTATGGCAGTTCCGAAGAGGAAGGTATCTCGTGCAAGACGTGACAAGAGACGTTCTGCGGTGTGGAAGTTATCCGCTCCGAGTTTTTCTCGCTGCAAAAACTGCGGTGAGCTGAAGCTCGCACACAGAGTTTGCGGTAATTGCGGTTATTACAAGGATAAGGCTGTTATCGTTAAGGAAGCTGACTGATTCCGTGTTTTGATCAGCAAATTTGCGTTTGTTCGAGTAGACAGGCTTGGCGTTTTGCCGAGCCTGTTTTTATAGTTAAGAAGATGGTTTGTAGAAAAAGATCAACATTTTAAAGGTGCATGAGAAATTTCAAAAAGCAGTCCTTCGCCGCATACCGCATAAGCGGTGTGCGGCGAAGGACTGGCCAGTGCCGGTTTAGCGGCACCAGTGCCGCTAGACTGCACGGTTTTGAAATTTCTTTTTAATAAGATTATGGAATTTGTTCATCTTAATGTGCATACGGGCTACAGCCTGCAAAGCGGCGCTTGCAGGATAGCTCCGCTTGTCCGAAAAGCCAAAGAGCTTGGACAGACGGCGCTTGCCATAACCGACAGCGGCGCTCTTTACGGCGCTGTGGACTTCTTCGATGCCTGCAAAAGAGAAGGCATCAAAGCCGTCATCGGCTGCGAGCTGTCCATTGCCGAGGACAGCCGCCTTTCCCCGCGCCGCGCGGGTTTCGAGCCGTACAAGCTCACCGTGCTTTGCAAAACCGAGGTTGGCTACAAGAACCTCTGCCGATTGATCGCCGAACAGTGTGCAATTGGAATAAGCGGCGAGTTTCTGACCGATATGGCAAGCATAGCGGAGCACGCCGAAGGTCTGATCGCGCTTTCGGGAGCCGTCGGCGGCGAGGTGCAGCGGCGGCTGGCGGAAAACCGTCCCGAGGAAGCGGCAAGCACGGCTGAACGTTACAGAAAAATATTCGGCGGCGATTTCTTCCTTGAAATGTCCAACCACAACACCGCCGAAGAAACGCGCCTTTGCACACGGATCCGCGAGTTCTCCGCAAAAACGGGGATCCCTGCCGTTCCGGTGAACAATGTCCATTATGTGGAAAAAAGTGAAAGCGGCGTTCAGCGGATCCTGTCCTGTATCGGTCACAACAAAAAGCTCTCCGAGCCGGATCCCCGGGCTCTCCCCACCGACGAGTACTATCTGAAAAGCGCCGAAGAAATGCGCCGGTTCTTCACCGAAGATGAGCTTTCGCGCACTGCCGAAATAGCCGCTCGCTGCGGCTTTGAGTTTGAGTTCGGCGTGACCAAGCTGCCGCTGTTCACTAAAGAGAACGTATCGGACAACGCGCAGTACCTCAGAAATATGTGCACAAAGGGTGCGCAAAAACGTTACGGCACGATCACACCGCAGATCACGGAACGCCTTGAATACGAGCTGAATATAATCGGCACGATGGGATTTGTTGACTACTTTCTGATCGTGTGGGATTTCGTGCGGTTCGCGAAAACAAGCGGTATCCCCGTAGGTCCCGGCAGAGGAAGCGGCGCGGCAAGCCTGTGCGCCTACTGTCTCGGGATAACCGACATAGATCCGCTGAAATATGAGCTGCTGTTCGAGCGTTTTCTGAACCCCGAGCGCGTTTCCATGCCCGATTTTGATATAGACTTCTGCAACGAGCGCCGCGGCGAGGTGATCGAGTATGTAAAGCGCCGCTACGGTTCGGATCACGTCGCGCAGATAATCGCGTTTGATACGCTGAAATCAAAGGCGGCTCTGCGCGACGCGGCGCGTGTGCTTGGAATATCACCGAGTGCCGCCGATACCGCCGCCAAGGCGGTTTCGTCATTCAGCACCCTCTCCGAGGAGCTTGATCACGGCGAGCTTAAAACGCTGTACGCTTCCGACGCGGAGATCAGACGGCTGACGGATGCCGCGCTGAAGATAGAGGGCTTTCCTCGCCACACCACGATACACGCGGCAGGCGTTGTGATAACGCGCGACCCCGCGGCGGAGTATGTTCCGCTGCAATTCGAGGAGGGCGGCTTCACCGCGCAGTACACTATGACGGCTCTCGAGCGCCTGGGACTGCTGAAAATGGACTTTCTCGGACTGAAAAACCTCACCACGATACGCAAGACCTGCGATCTCATACGCCAAAGCTCCCCGGAATTCGATATCCGCAGTATCGACGAGCGTGACCCCGATGTATATAAAATGCTGAGCGGCGGCGGCACCTGTGGAGTGTTCCAGTTTGAATCCGCGGGAATGACAAGCGTTCTCACAAAGCTCAAGCCGCAGTCTATCGAAGATCTGACGGCGGCTATAGCGCTGTACCGCCCCGGACCCATGTCCTCTATCCCGACCTATATAGCCAACCGTCACAAGGATCCCGAAAAGATCGAATACAAGCACCCGCTGCTCAAGGATATTCTCAAGGTGACATACGGCTGTATCGTATATCAGGAGCAGGTAATGCAGATCTGCCGCGTCATCGGCGGCTATTCCTACGGCAGAGCCGATCTTGTGCGCCGCGCCATGTCCAAGAAAAAGCACGAGGAAATGGAGCGCGAACGCGGCGCGTTCATCTATGGTACGGACAGCAACCCGGGAGCTGTCGCAAACGGAGTTCCCGAAAAAACCGCGAACGAGATCTTTGACGAGATGTCGGGATTCGCTTCCTACGCGTTCAATAAGGCTCACGCCGCCGCGTATGCGACCGTAGCGTATCAGACGGCATACCTCAGATGTCATTACTACGCCGAATATATGGCGGCGATGATGTCCGCTCAGCCCGAAAAGCTGATAGAATATATTGCCGATCTGTCGGACAACAAGACGCGTCTGCTGCCGCCGGACGTAAACCGCAGCAGCGCGGATTTCACGACAGAGAACGGCGCGGTGCGGTTCGGATTGGCAGCAGTAAAAGGCGTCGGGCGCTCCTTTGCGGATCAGATCTCACAGGAGCGCGAAAACGGCGCGTTTTCCTCGGTTTCGGACTTCGCCGTGAGAATGGCGGCGCACGACAACAACCGCCGCTATATGGAAGCCCTTATCCGCTGCGGCGCGTTTGACGCGTTCCCGCAGAACCGCCGCGAGCTGCTTGACGGCATGGAAGCACTGCTGGAATACGCGTCGCGCGAGTTCTCGCGAAAGGAAAGCGGACAGCTCGATCTGTTTGAACAGGAAAACGGCGCGGCGGAGTTCACGTTCCCGAAGCGCGAAAACCTCAACAAAATGCAGCTTCTGAATATGGAAAAGGAATACCTCGGCGCGTACATCTCGGGACACCCCGCCGACGCGTATCTTCCGCGCGCGGCGGAGGACTGTGTTTATGCCGCTGATCTGGAGCGCCTTGACACAGGTGCGCAGGTATCGGTGATCGCGCTGATGACAAGGAGCAGCCCCCATGTTGACAAGAAGGGCAACACTATGGCGTTTCTGGAGCTGGAGGATTCCTCCGGAGAAGCCGAATGTGTTATGTTCTCGGATCTGTACGGAAAAGTGGGGAAACCTGTGGTCGGGGACGTTTATTGTATCCGCGGAAGGATCTCCGCCAAGGGAAATAAAAAGAGCCTTACGGCGGCGAGTATCGTCCGTGCGGAAACGCTTCCGGAACAGCCGCGCAAGGCGCTTTATCTGAATTTCAGCTCGGGATCCGATCCGCGCATAACCGAAGCTGTAAAGCTGCTCTCGGAGTTCCGCGGAGTATCGTCGGCGAAGATCTGCTTTGCCGACACGCGAGAGGTACGAACGGCGGCAGCCCCCAACCGCAGCGGACTGCGCGGCGTGAGGATCTGCTCAAAGCTGATACAAGAGCTGAAAAAGCTGCTCGGAGATAACAATGTGGCAATAAAATAAAAAGCACCAGCGTGAAGTGAACCGCTCCAATTTGTGCAGACAGCACAAAAAGCCCCCTGTTGGGATAATTTAAGCAACAAACTGATTCCGTTTT
>JAIEDJ010000308.1 GCA_029068025.1 Oscillospiraceae bacterium
TATTTAAATTGTTGATCTTTGCTTAGGCGCTTTACTGCGTGTTTATAATGTTGCTCTTGGCAAAAGTGCCTTTGCTGCGTATAATAACGCTACTCTTGGGTGAACCGCCAAATTCCGTACACCAAAACCGGCTGCCGGCAACTACATCACAGCTTTATGCCGATAGCGCCCTCCACATAGTGACTGATCGAATCGATAACGTCGCTCCCGCCGTGACGGTCGGGGATCTCCACGACCAGCGGACGGCGGCAGTGCAGCTTCAGCTCGTAAACTCTGTCGTGACACAGCTTCACCAGCTTCTCGGTCATCAGCACAACGGCTATGCCCTCATCAGCCACAGCCTTTTCAAGCGCGGCGGAGACCTCCTCCTGAGTGTGCGCCACAACTCCTTCGATACCCGCGATACGCATACCGAGCTGTGTATCAACATTGTCGCTGATCAGAAAAAACTTCATGACATCCGCTCCGTATCAACCGAACAGTATAAGGATCGAGATAAGCAGACCGTAGATCGCAACGCCCTCGCCCAGCGCAACGAAGATCAGTGCCTTGGAGAAGCTCTTGTCGTTCTCGGAAACCGCGCCGATAGCCGCGGGAGCCGCGCCGCCTACCGCAACGCCCGTGCCGATAGTGCCCAGACCCGTGGACAGCGCCGCGCCGATGTACTTGAGACCGTCGGCAAGACCGTCGCCCGCCGCGGCAGCAGCGTCAACAGCCTCAGCCGCAAACGCTCCGGTCAGCGGAAGCATGGTCATGACCGCCATAACTCCGAAGAAAGAACAGATATTCGCAATAACCGCGCGTTTTCTGTTAAAGGGCTTCTTGTCATGGATCCTCTTAAGTCCGACGAAAAGCGGCGCAAGAATAGCCGCGACCGCAACCAGCGGCATAGTAAACAGAAGTACGTAATTCATAAGTTTGTCCTCCAAAATCATATTTCCGAACTGAGATCGATCTCGATCGGTGTAAAGCTCTTTCCGTTTCCGTCATAGAAACGGCTGAATATCTCATAAAATTCCAGACGCAGTACCTGGATCCCGACAAGCAGACCCTCGATACCCATAACGATAATATTTCCGATGATATATGTGATCACCGTTTTAACAGTGACTGGATTGCTGGGGTCGGTCGTCCCCGCAAGCTGCGATACAACGAGCATAAAGCCCGCGTGCGACAGCACGAAGCCGCCGACTCTGAGGTACGACATCGTGTTTGAAAGGAAGCTGATCGCGCTCTCAAACAGCTCGATAAAGTTTTCGATAATAAAGTTTCCGACGCTCATCTTTTCCTCGGACTTACGTCCCGAAATGAGGTTGGAAAGCGGTTCCTTGAAGAATATCAGCAGAATAGGAACCACGATCAGGCAGATTACATAAGCCGCGTTCATCAGCGGTATGCCGAACAGCATCGTGCATACCAGTCCAACGACCAGCGACGCGTAGAACACGATACCCGCAACACCGTTCACCGAGAACAGCGCCGCGCCGGTCTTGCCCGCCCTGAAATTCATCACGGTATTGAAGATCATCGAAATAAGGATCAGCACGATACCGACAGCCAGCGCGAACAGCAGCACCACCGTCGCCGCTTGGAATATGTTCTCCGGGTGCTCGGGGATACCCAGCCCGCCGAAGAACCTGCACACACCGTGCCAGATCTCCTCGCGGTGATAAATGGGCTTGATTATCGTTTCTATGCCGAATACCGATCCGTATATACAACCGCCCGCCATAGAGAAGAACCCGAGCCGCGTCATGATCGGCGCGAGACCATTCTTGGTGAGCTTCGTGAGCAGCAGCCCCAGCAGCGTCACCACAAATCCCTGCCCCACGTCGCCGAACATCAGTCCGAACAGGATCATATACGTAAACGCAACATACGGTGTAGGATCGAATCCTCCGTATGACGGCAGCCCGTACATCTTCACGAACATCTCAAACGGACGCGTGAGCGCGTTGTTTTTGAGCTTTACGGGAATCTCCGCCGACGCGCCCTTGCGGTCAATAGGTATCTCGGTACACTCGATCTTGTCCGATTCCGCTTCAATAGCAGCCTTGACTCTCTTGTATTCCTTGGAAGGACAATAACCCGAGAACGAGAAGCGGTTGTCCGCGATGACCGCCTTGCGCCGCAGCTCGAAGCAGTCCGACTTGAATTTCAGCTTGCACAGCACCGCGCGGAAGTCGCCCTCCAGCTCGTTTGTAAAGAACG
>JAIEDJ010000309.1 GCA_029068025.1 Oscillospiraceae bacterium
GTATATCAACTATAAACTTTGGTGTGTTCGGCAGTCTTGACATCACCGCCGCGCGGAATTCTTCTGCGTTTACGGGCAGGTTAAAGACTATCTCGCCCTCGGCGTTGCTTCCGACCGCTATTATTCCGCGTGCCGTGCCGCCTACGGCTATATCGCCATTCGCGTATCCGCCAATGACATACTTGCCGACGGAGAAACCGCCGAATGAGAACCAGCCCGCGGAGACTCCGCCTAAGGATAACACGCCTGCGGATATTCCGCCGAGCGAAATTATCCCTACAGCCACTGCGGCGGTAGATACAGCACCTACCGCGAACAGTCCGCCGATGGCAAAAATCCCCAGCGCCGCAAGTCCTATGGGAATAATTCCCAATGCCGCAAGTCCCACAGCTATTATCCCTTTTGCCATGAAGCCCACGGCGAGCACACCCTTTGCGGTGCCTTTCAGATTGATGTGTACCAGCGGAAGACCGTGCCATGTACGTTCGCTTTTGTATTCAAGTCCGATGCGGCGGCGCTTGTCAACTATTATCACGTCGGCTTCCTCAGGGATCTTGTCCTCGGAAAGAGCGGCAGCCTGCTGCGGAGCTGTCCCTTTGATCAGCTCGTCCGTGGTGATTTCGAAAATCTCACTCATCGCGGCGATCTTTTCCATTTCGGGAGTAGTGGAGCCAAGCTCCCATTTTGAAACTGTCTGGCGGGTAACTCCGAGCTTTTCGCCAAGCTCCTCCTGTGACCAGCCGCGGCTTTTGCGGAGTTCAATTAATTTTTCGGCAAATGTCATAATGCGTTTTCCTCCTTATTTGAATTTAATATTCTGATAGATATGTTCTTCCCAATCCTCCATGTCTACGCGGCATTTTGACGGTTTGCTTTCATTATAGTTAACTGTTACCTCGGTTCCTATGGCAGGCGGTATCTTTCTCCATGACACATATGCCTTTTTAATATACTCAACTCCGTCAACCGTATATTTTACCCACACATAGTGCGGAAACGCCACCCCGTCAGTTGGGTGAAGTCTGACCGCTTTGAGCTTTACCTTGATCCACCAGATCATTTTTACATTGGTTATAGTTCCTGTAGTTCTGCTGTTCATCTCCATTGAAGATCTCTCCCTTCCGGTGATTTTATTGATTTTATTATACACTATTTGTTCAAAAATGTCTACCAATAACAGCTTGAACTTTGTCAACCAAACTTAACATAAAGGCGCAAACCGCACTGTTATGCGGTTTGCGCCTTTTACAATTCTTTGATTTTTTTGGGCGTCGGGAAATTATACTTTAAAATTATTTTTTGACAAATTCAACAAAGCTTTGAAGCCGAAATTGACAAAAACTACAAAAATCGTGCATTTCACGCAAAATATCGACATCTTGCGCAGAGCTTCTGATACTTGTGTGTGCTAATCAAATAATGGCGGTTGACTTTTTTATCATGGTGTAATATAATAGTTATAACAATATTTTTCTGGTCATCGTTCCGCTTAAGTTTTTGTAACAATTTTGTAATATGGAGGGTAAGTATGAAATTCAGAACTATTCAAACAACTATTTTCACTGTCTGCTTATGCGCCTGCGTGACAGCTTTCTCCGGCTGTTCCAAGGGGGCAAATGAACCATATGAAATGCCGTCGGGTGATTCATCGCTTGAAAGCAGCGGGGAATACTCGGATGAAAGCAGTGAAACGTCAGGCAGCGAAATATCCGATGATGACATATCGTCTGAGAGTAGTAGCAAACCTCAAACAAGCAGCAATTGGGAATTATATGAAGAAGTTCGTTTGGATCATGAGATTTTGGGAGCGGTGGAGGATCATGTGCTTTACGTATGGATACATCTGTATATGGATGAAGAAGTTCTCCGTGCTGAATTTGAAGAAAAAAATCCAAGACTAGTGGAATTGGAAAATGAAATTCTTTACACCCGTTATTTTTACTTATATTTATACGATTACGGTGAACAAATTAGCAGGGAATTTCTAAGTGATTACGGTATCACTTGGGATGAAGTTAGTGTAATGTGTTCATCAGCGAGAATTAGCGGTTATTTTGACAAAAGCAAAGCAGCTTCAATGCTGGACGACCTACGAGTCAGCGGTATAACTTACTTGCCATCAGGTCCTCCGGTTTTTACGGATTTGTAACGAACAATGACAGCAGAAATGCTTTATTATAAAATTTTTTAAGAAAAGGTGGTTTTTATGAAAAGGTTAATTTCTATTCCGGTAATTTTTTCACTTGTGATGTCGTTCTGTGTTCAGACGGCAAGCGCGGCGGTGATCGGTGATACGGCGCGGACAAGGGAGGATCTTTATTCCGTTCTGGACGATCCTCTTCGCGAACGTTTGAAAGAGGCGGCAGACGACGATGTGATACGATGATGATTGATTTTTTTTTAGCTTCAGGATAATTATACACTAAAATTATTTGTAGGTAAATTTAACAAAGTTTTGGCAAGTAAATTGACAAAAACTACAAAAATCGTGCATTTCACGCAAAATATCGACATCTTGCGCAGAGCTTTGGATACTTGTGTGAGCTAACCAAAAAAGCAAGTTGTTTTTCGGATCACGGTGTGATATAATTATAGATATAACAACAGTTTGCCGATCATCGTACTGCTTAGAATGTCTGCAACAATTTTGTAATATGGAGGGGTAAGTATGAAGTTCAGAACCATTCAAACAACCATCTTAACTGCCTGCTTATGCGCCTGCATAACAGCTTTCTCCGGCTGTTCCAAGGGGGCAAATGAACCATATGAAACGCCGTCGGGCGATTCATTGACCGAAAGCAGCGATGACAGCTCGTCCGAGAGCAGTGAAATGTCTACCGATGATACGCTGGATGAAAGCAGCAAGCCTCAAACGAGCAGTGGTGAAGAATATCCGGAAATCGTTCTGAATCATGAGTATTTGGAAACGGTGGAAGCGGATATACTTTACGTGTGGATACACCTATATACAGATGAAGAAGCTCTCCGTGCCGAATTTGAAGAGAAAAATCCGAGTTTTATTGACAATGATCAACTTTACTATTATTATTGGCCAAAGCATTTAGACGCTTACGGTGATCAAATTATCAGAGAATTCTTGAGTGATTATGGTATTGCTTATGAGGATGTTGATGTGATAGGCTTATTATCAGATGTTCATGGTGATTTTGACAAAAGCGTAGTATCTTTAATGCTGGACGATCCGCGTGTCGAAGAAATATTTTACTGTCCTAATCCTATTGTTTGGAAGGAAATGTAACTAATGATGACAGCAGCAATGCTTTCATTATAAAATTCAATTTGAAAAAGAGGTTTTTTATGAGAACGTTAATTTCGATTTTGGCAATTCTTTCATTCGCGCTGTTGTTCTGTTTTCAGACGGCAAGCGCGGCGGTGATTGGTGATATGGCGCGAACAAGGGAGGATCTTTATTCCGTTCTGGACGATACTCTTCACGAACATTTAGAAGAGGCTGCGGATGACGATGTGATACGGGTGACTATTGAACTTATGGACGGCATTGACTTGGACAGAGTTGAGCTGAACGCCATTTCACGCGCGAACATCTCAGCAGCGGAAGAAGCGTCCCTTAATGTGGCGGCTTTCTCTTCGGATAAAGCGGAAAGCGAGTCTGTGCAGCTTGCTGCATTAGAGGTCTATGACAGAATCTCCAAAGAGCGAAATACTCTTCTGAAGGAGTACTACAGCGTCAAGAATGAAGCATTTATTACATCAACATGTCTTAAGGACGCTGAAATAGGAAGCGTCGGATTGTTTACACTACCTTGACGACTTTGACAACGATTATGCTCTTGACACCCATGACAGCGACTTGGATTATCCGGACATTAATGATACATATAAGATCATAGGTGGAGATGCCTTTATCAATGCTGGATACTCCGGCATAGGAATCCGCGTAGGTGTTATTGAGGAAAAACGTCCTATTTTAAGCGGAATGGGAAGTGATAGTAATAACATTACTATAGTGCCCAATAGTGCGGAAATCACAGGCGAACATCCTACTATGGTATGTGGGATCATCAAGAAGTTTGCTCCCTCTTGCAGCATCTATACCTATGCTCTCGGCAATTCACCAAGCTATGTGGTGGACGCATGTAGAGATTTGATCAACGACTATTCCGTTCATGTTATCAATCTGTCCATTGGCAGTTGCTACGGAATGTACACAGAATTTGCACGTAGAATAGATCGGATTATACGCAACACAAAGGTGTCTATCGTTGTAGGGGCAGGGAATGCGGATACACATGAGCGTAAATTGGACGATGGGGAAGTAGAGGTTGAAATTGATAGCCTTAAGACAAATATTCTGGGTATGGCGGGCAATGCAATTACTGTTGGTAATGCTAAGACTAACGGAACAAATCCCGATGCTTCCGGTGCCTTTACGCTCTCGTGGAATAGTTGCTATGACGAGTATTCGGCCATAAATAAACCCGATATCTGCGCGCCCGGTTATATTCATATTTATGATTATGGTGATTATGGGACAAGCTATGCTGCTCCTCACGTAACCGGAACGGTCGTTCAAATGATGGCAAGAAACCCCGCCTTTGTTGATCAACCTCAAAAAATTAAGGCGGCTTTGCTTGCAAGCGCGACTCGCAATTGCGGTACAACATTTTTCGAGGACAGACTTATGTCGGACTATGAGGGAGCAGGCGTGGTGGATGCTGAGTTTTGTTATCGGCTGTCAAAAGCGGGAAGATCGACACATTTTGATGCGACATCGAATTCCGACTCATTTACACATGATGTATATTGTGATTACACCACAAAACCCTTCCGCATTGCGTGTACGTGGGAGGCTGCAGCGAAAGGCAGTGGTGCTGTCCTTTATGTTACAAATTATAACTTGACAGTCAAAAAAAATGGCGTGACTGTTGCGGAGTGCAAAACAAATGTAAGTACAGGCTCAAATAAATATTTTAACAGTAAAATTATTGAGATTCCGACAAGTGTTTTGAGGGAGAACGGCGGCGGGTTTTATACAGTTGAGATATCTCGTGATGGTGAATTTAAGGGCACAGGAACAGTGAGGATCGGCTTGGCATGGGAGCAGGATTAAGGTGAGGCTTTTTCTGCTCTATAGACCATACTTCGGGCGATCCGAACGATCCGCCGGCTGCGAATAACAAAAGCGGGAACCGCACAGCGCGGTTCCCGCTTTTTGTTATACCTCTATCTTTTTTTGCGGCTTTGGCTCCGCGTTTTTAGTTCCCATCTCATATGAGAGGATCATAAGGCTGTCGGACAGATGGACATTTTCCACCACGGCATCGGGGAAGTCTCCGTGAATGTCATAATGAGAGTAATTCCAGAACGCGCCTATACCGCAGTCAATAAGCTCCGATACAGTCTCCTTTGCGCCCTCGGGGGGGATACAAAGGATCGCCATTTCGGGAACGTTTACATCGCAGAAGCTCTTGAGCTTTTCGGTGGAATAAACGGTTATATCCGCGATCTTCTCACCGACGGCGGAGCTGTCGCGGTCAAAGATCCCGATCAGCTTAAAGCCGTATTTCTCAAAATTAATGTGTGAGGCAATCGCTCTGCCGAGATTTCCCGCGCCGATAAGAATCACGCGGCGTTGGTCGCCGTTTATTTTCAGAATAGCGCCGATCTCCGCGCGAAGCTCCGCAACGTTGTAGCCGTAGCCCTGCTGCCCGAAGCCGCCGAAGCAGTTCAGATCCTGTCTGATCTGCGACGCGGTGAGCCGCATACGCTCGGAAAGCTCGCGTGAGGAGATCTTTTCCTTGCCCTCGCGCAGCAGCTCCTCCAGAAAACGGTTATACCTCGGCAAGCGGCGTATAACGGATTTGGAGATAGATTTTTCCTGCATAAATAATCACTCCGTAAATATGGATAATTATGCCATCAGCTTCTGAAGTCTGTTGTTGATCTCCACAAGGAAGGTCTCGGTGTCGACAACGCGCTTGTCGGGGAGCTTGCTCATAGCCGCAAGGTTCTTGTCCATTATACCGTCCTCCATGGTCTGAACGGAAGCCTTCTCCAGCTTGTCGGCGTAATCGCACAAAGCCGGGATATTATCCAGCTCGCCGCGCTTGCGGAGCGCTCCGCTCCAGGCGAAGATCGTAGCTATCGGATTGGTGGAGGTCTTTTCGCCCTTGAGGTGAGCGTAATAGTGGCGTGTTACCGTGCCGTGAGCCGCTTCGTATTCGTACTTACCGTCGGGCGATACCAGCACGCTTGTCATCAGTCCGAGGGAACCAAACGCGGTCGCGAGCATATCGGACATAACGTCGCCGTCGTAGTTCTTGCACGCCCAGATAAAGCCGCCCTCGGAGCGGATAACGCGCGCTACAACGTCATCGATCAGCGTATAGAAGTATTCGATGCCCGCTGCTTCAAACTTCGCCTTGTACTCGTTCTCGTAGATCTCCGCGAAAATATCCTTGAACCGATGATCATAGGTCTTGGAGATCGTGTCCTTGGACGCGAACCACAGTGTTTCCTTCGCGTCAAGCGCGTAATTGAAGCACGCTCTCGCAAAGCTGCCTATCGAATTATCAAGGTTGTGAACGCCCTGGACGATACCGTCCGAGTTCTTGAATTCGTGGATAAGCGCGCGGGTCTCCTTGCCATCCTTGTCGGTGATGACAAGCTCCGCCTTGCTGCCCTGAGCCGCTTTAAGCTCGGTGTTCTTGTAGATATCGCCGTAAGCGTGACGGGCGATGGTGATGGGCTTTGTCCAGGTCGGGATATACGGAGTAATGCCGTTCACGAGAATGGGCTTGCGGAATACCGTTCCGTCAAGGATCGCTCTGATGGTGCCGTTAGGAGACTTCCACATCTCCTTGAGCTTGTATTCCTCAACGCGCTGGGCGTTCGGGGTGATGGTCGCGCACTTTACCGCAACGCCGTACTTCTTGGTAGCGTTCGCGGAATCAATAGTCACCTGATCATCGGTTTCGTTGCGGTGGACCAGACCGAGGTCGTAGTAATCGGTCTTGAGGTCAATGTACGGGTTGATCAGAATATCCTTGATCATCTTCCAGATAATTCTGGTCATCTCGTCGCCGTCCATCTCAACGAGAGGGGTCGTCATTTGAATCTTTGCCATGTCTGTTCTCCTTATCAAATTTTTTTTTTACTTTTTATTATGATCTGCGAGTACTTTTTCGCAGAATTCGGCTAGTGAGGGAATATCTTCCAAGGCGGTCTTCCAAATAACTTTAATATTCATTTCGTAATATTGATGAGCAAAAAGATTTCGCATTCCACGTATAACATTCCAAGGAATATCCGGGTGGTTTTGCTTGAATTCATCACTCAAATGATTGGATAACTCACCTGCTTGAAAAACCGCCATACTTACTGAATATTGATAAGCCGTATTATCGCTAAACTGTTTGTAGTTTTCACCAAACTGTTCCATCAACATTTTGACATCACGACAATACTTCAACAATCGCCGCAAAATTATGATATCGCGTTCGCTGTCGCTTATCATACAATTCTCCTCCTATCAAGTTCTACCTCTTGAACGAACCGCCTGCCAAGCTCTGTTCCGCGCTGATGTTCAAGGGAGTTTAACGTCACCATATCGACTTCCTTTTCAAGAGCTATGCAGAGATCGTCATACACTCCCCCCAGCCAAAACAATCCGTGAACTTCGTCGCCGTCATCTATAAGCAGATCAACGTCGCTGTTCTCGTTGGCGTCGCCGCGCGCATACGAACCGAACAGATAAACGCTTCTCAGTCCGTATTTCTCGGCAACGGGACGAACTCTTTCGGCAATCTCTTCAAAAGAATATACGCACATAAGCACACCTCCGAACAGTTATTTCAGTATGATCAATTGCCGCCGTGCATTTCAAGGAAGCTGTCAATCGTCGAGCGGAACAGCTCCTCGGTGAAGTTGAGCCGCATAAGCTTGTCGCCCTGTGCCGCGAAGTACGCGGTGGTCTTATCCGTTTCGAGCTTGAACAGCGACTCTATGCCGTGATCGTCGATTACGAACAGATATCCGAACTCTACTTTTGTATTCGCAAGCTCGTTAAAGTCTTCGCCTTGAACGAGAAGTCCCAGCGCCGTGTCGGCAAGCTGCATTTTCAGATTGCGGTCGCCGATGGCGTTTTGCTCGCCCGGATTCTGCGGCGGCTGCGGTTCATTTTTCTTTTTGTTGAAAAGTCCCATGGTTTACCTTCCTTATAATAATCCCACTGTTGATTATTGAGATAGCTGCGCAAATTTTATACCAGTTTACTATATTTTTTTAGGAAACTCGTCGCGGGAAAATTATTAGAGTTTATCGATC
>JAIEDJ010000310.1 GCA_029068025.1 Oscillospiraceae bacterium
TGCTTATCTTGTCCGAGATCGGCTGATGGTCAAGCGGAATAGGAGCATTTAATATCCACCCGTCCGAAATGTCGTCATAATAACCGTTATCAAGCGTGTATCTGCCGCCGCGTTCGGTGATCCTCCGCAGAAGCTTCAAGATCTCGCATTGCTCAAACTCGATATTTTTCACATTATCATATGCCGTATGTAATTGCGCGCGTATCCACTCGGTGCAGTCCTCGCCGCCGAGCAGCCGAACCACGCCCTCCGCGAACACAAAATGCCCATTCATCGGAGAATTTGTGTTAAGCTCGACCGCAAGCGCTTTCAGACTTTCATCGCCTGTGACTGCGAACGCTTCTCCGAGCCTGAGCGAAAGAGACGGAGCAAAGCCCGGATCGTCGAATTCGCGGTAGATCTTCTCGATATCAGCGCCCGACTTTCCCCACAGCGCGGACTGGAACGTCCAGCGGTTAGCGCCGTTTTTCAGCTTTAATTCATCTCTTGTCAATTGTGAATAAGTTATCTTATTTCCGTCCGTGTCGACAAGCGAATTTTCGATAAGCCGCGCCGTGAGCTTGCTTGCCCACGCCGAGTGAGCCTTTTTGATAACATCAAAAACATCAATAGGCTTCTTCTTTGCGTATTCCTCAAGGAACTCCGAGGGCTTGTCGCACTCAAACAGCGCCAGCGCGGTCAGCGCGGCTGTTTTTGGCTTACCCTTCTCGGTCTTGACAAGCTCGGTCAGCTTGTCAATGTTGTCCTCACTATAGCGCAAAGCGTATACAAGCGCGGTGCGCACGTCCTTTTCAGCATTCTCAAGCTGCTCAATGAAGAACGAGCTTTCATTCGCGCCGTTTATTTCTTCTATTGCGCGGACTCTCCGCACCATTTCCTTTTTGCCCTTGGGATCAAAGCCGTTTTTCAGGTGCGGGAGCATATCCGCGCCGAGCCTTTTGACGATCTTAAGCACAAGCTCCGCAAGCTCGGCGTAAGACGCGCCCAACCCCTTTGCCAAAGCCGGCATAACACGAAAATCCCGGAACATCTCGGGAGTATTATCCCAAGCGTTCTGCACGGCTTCCATCTTGCCGCTGCCGGATGCGGTCAGCGCGTCCGTTATCACGGAAAGCCGAGAATACGGAGCTTCAACGATACTCAAAGCAGTATCGGTCACAGGTATCTCCGTTATCTCTCCGCCAACGTCCGAAACGCCCAGCGTGCAGATGACCGAATCAACGAGAGTTATGGTATCAAGCAGCACTCCCGCCCTGTCGGAACACTTGTCCGAAAGCAGTTCGGCTGTCTGCTCCGAGACCTTCTTGAACACAGGCGACACGGCTTCCAACGCCTTGAAACCCTCGGCGGCTTTCTTCAAACGGAAATCCTCGGACAAAAGATTTGTGCCCGCGATCATAGCCGCCCTAAGACGGCTTTTAAGTTCGTAAAGAGGTGTGACATTCATTTCGTCACCGCCTTAATACAACAGCCGAATAACCGAATCTATCCCGTCGGGTATAATGCAGAGCGGCTGAGCGCACAGGCGGCGCTTTTCGGCATTATAGAAGAATCCGCACAGCATAACGCCATCCTTGAGATAATCCTTATTCGGGAGGATATACAGTCTGTCGACCGTTCCCTCGATCTCGGGGAAGTCCTCAAGAAGGATCGTGTCGTTCTCCTTAGAAACCAGTACAGCGCCTTCATCGGTCTGTCCGATCTTCGAGAACGCGACAGTTTTGAAAACTACCGGATTCGCGATAGCATCCTTCAGTGTGTTCTTGATCGCCTTTGCCTCACCCGAGACGGACTTCGCCGCAAACCCGCGGAGCTTTCCGTAATCCTCTGCGGTAAGCTCTCCGAACTCCGCGCCGTCCCAGCGAACGCGCACGTTACCCTCTCCGGGATATATAGCCATTGACGGAACGTTCATAACACCGAACAGCGAATCATCCGCCTTGACATACTTCAGCGACTTCAGCGGACGATAGTTCTTGGTGAGATAAACGTTTCCGTCCTCAAGATCGCACCACACGCCCGTGTCGATATATTCCTTGCGCGCCTCGTCAAAGTTCACCCAGAACGACAGCTGTGTCATGCGCGCGTTTTTCTTGCACTTTCCTATCGCCTCAAGCTCCGTGATCTTCCACGCGCCGCCGAGTTCCTCATAAAGAATAGTATCGTCGTTGGAAACATCGTCGCTTTCGAGCTTTTCGTTTATGTACCGGCGCGATTTTTTCAGCAGCGAATACAGCTTTTCAAGGGTATCGATCGCATTGTCATAGTGAGATTCCTTGTTATCCTTCTGATACTCGGTAATTTCTATGATAAGCCTGTTGAACAGTCTCTGCGGACCTACAAGATAGTAGTCCCCAAGCTGCTTTGAAATGTCCTGATAGGTCTTGAGAGACGTGCCGCCCATAGTTCCCAGACCCGCCGCCATAAGCTCCTTGACCGCCTTCTCAACGAGATCCAGACCCTCAAGCTGCTTTTCGAGTTTCTTTGCCTTTGCCTTGCTTGCGGATTTCGCCGCCGAAGCCTTTTTCTTTGCTGCCTTTTCGGCTTCCTCGGGGGTCATCTCCTCGGGAGACTTGGGCGGCGCGGACTTTGCGGCGAGCTTATCGCGCTTTTTAACAATATCCTCGGGGATCTCGCAGATCTCAAAGTTCTTGCCCGACATCATCTCATACAGCAGACCCAGGCAGTGCTTGCACGGAAACTGTCTGCTCGGACAGGAGCAGCGGTATACGGGATGATCCTCCGCGATAAAATCGGCGGATGTGGTATACGGATTCTTGCCGCTTCCCTTGCACTCACCCATGTAGAAGGTGTCGTCCTCGGAACGCCACAGCTTTAAAAAGCTGCCGCCGCTTGATAACTTTCTTCCGTTGGCGGCAGCGGCGGCGTTAGGCGCGATAGCGGTGATAGATTGTTCGGTGATCTTTCTCATTTTGAACACTCCTTATAAAATATTTGGCATCAAGCCGGTTGGAGGCAGCTTCTGCCCGCAGGTATTCCCATTACAATAAAAACATAACCAAACGTTTTCGCTGTATAATTAAAACGTTATTAATATTTTACCACAAATTTCACAAAATGTCAAGGCGGCAGAACATTAAAATAGTCCCACCGCCTTGACATTTTATACTACGCGTTTATTTTGCAATAATAGTCGTAAAATATCCGCTGTCCTCGTCTATCTCATCAAGCGAGCCGAATATTCTCTGGTTCTCGTAACCGCAGTTTTCAACAGCATAAACACTTTTTCCTTTCAGCTTCCCGCGAATTTCCGAAACGGAACGTCCGCTTTTCATAATGACCTTTGTTCCCTTAACATCACACAGCTCCTCAAGCTCCGCGCACGATGCCGGCAGCACCACAAGCAGCTCACTTCCCAGCACCAGCGGCTCCTTCACTGCCGCAGCGGCAGCACAGAAGCTGGTAACTCCGGCGCAGATCTCGGTTTCATATCCCCGTTCCATCAAGATCCGCGCTATATACCAGAATGTCGAATAAACCGATATATCACCGATCGTGATAAACGCGATATCGCTGCCGCCGTCAAGATATTCGGACAGCTCGCCGGCAATGCGAAGATGACTTTCGGACAGCGTATTCTTGTCACGGGACATGGTAAAGCGCGGCTTTATCACAGTCTTTCCCGAAAGATCACATATCTTCTCAACGATAGACAGCGCTGCGCTGTTTTCGGAATGTGTTATCGGAGCGGCTATTATGGCGCACTTTTCGATAATGCGCACAGCTTTAAGCGTCATAAACTCCGGATCCCCGGGACCAACGCTGACACCGTATAAGATCCCCCGCGGCATAACTCCACCTCACTGTAAATTTCTTCCAAGAAAAATTATTTTATATAAACATTTTACCACTATTCCAATAAAAATTCAAGTAATATTTTCCGCACTTCTGCACAAAATATCGGTAAACCAAAACCAAACAGGAGGTACTATCCAATGGCACAATTTAAATGTAAAGTATGCGGTCTTGTCTTTGAAGCTCCAAACCGCGCCGAGGCGGTCTGCCCCGAGTGCGGCGTTTCGGGTGAAGACCTTGAGGAGATCCAGAGCGACCATCAAAACAAATACGCCGGCACAAAGACCGAAAGGAACCTTGAAGCAGCGTTCGCCGGAGAATCCCAGGCGCGAAATAAATACACCTTCTTTGCGGCAAAGGCAAAACAGGACGGCTTCGAGCAGATCGCGCAGATCTTTGAGACGACAGCCGAAAACGAGCGTGAGCACGCCGAGATCTGGTTTAAAGAACTTGGCGGCATAGGCACGACCGCGCAGAATCTCGGTTCGGCGGCTGACGGCGAGAACTTTGAGTGGACGAATATGTACGCAGATTTCGCCAAAACCGCCGACGAAGAGGGATTCCCCGAACTTGCGGCAAAATTCCGCCTTGTCGCGGAGATCGAAAAGCACCACGAGGAACGTTTCCGCGCGTTGTTGAAGAACGTCGAAATGCAGGAAGTCTTCAAAAAGTCCGAGGTCAAGGTCTGGGAATGCCGAAACTGCGGACACATTGTAGTAGGCACCGCCGCCCCGAACACCTGCCCCGTATGCTCCAAGCCGCAGAGCTACTTCCAGATCAGTCCGGAAAACTATTAAAAAATATCGGGAGCAAGCCATATGCTCCCGATTTTAATGAAAAGCTCCCCCGACGAAAACCGGGGGACTGTTCTTATCTATGCGGACTCACCGATGACAAGACAAAACACCGGTGAGATCAATTTTCAAACAACATTTTTTTTATTTTTAAAAACGCTTGTATTTCCTGTCGAAATATGTTAAAATATAAAAAGAAAAAGCGTCTCACAAGACGCAGACACGTTTGGAGTGAACATCTTTTGAATTACAACCACCTCATTGATATGGAAGACTACACCGTTCCGCAGTGGAACGAAATAATCTCGCTTGCCGAGAAGATCAAGGCGGCTCCCGAGGAATACGGCGAACGCTGCAAGGGCAAGATCATGGCGACATTGTTCTATGAGCCGTCGACCCGCACCCAGATGAGCTTTCAGGCGGCGATGATAAGGCTGGGCGGAAACATAATCGGCTTTGACAACCCCAGCAACTCCTCCGTTGCCAAAGGCGAGAATCTCAAAGACACAATAAAGATAGTCAGCACCTATTCCGATATTCTGGTAATGCGCCACACACAGGAGGGCTCGGCAAAGGCAGCGGCTCTGTGCGCAGACTGCCACGTTATAAACGCGGGAGACGGCGGACATCTCCACCCGACCCAGACGCTCACCGATCTGCTGACCTTGAAATGCGAGCTTGGCCGCCTGGACAACCTCACCGTCGGTCTGTGCGGCGATCTCAAGTACGGCAGAACCGTCCACTCGCTGGTAAAGGCGCTCTCCTGCTACAAAAACAACAAGTTCGTGCTGATCTCCACTCCCGATCTGGCGCTTCCCTCTTACATAAAGGACGTTATAAGAGCGCACGGCAGCAGCTTTACCGAAGTAAAGACGATAGACGAGTGTATCAAAGACCTGGATATGCTGTATATGACACGTATTCAGCGTGAGCGCTTTGCAAGCGAGGATGAATACGAAAAGCAGAAGAACGTTTATTGCCTTACAAAGGCGAAAATGCAGTATGCGCGTCATGATATGATAGTAATGCACCCGCTCCCGCGTGTAAACGAGATCGAGGTAGCAGTGGACGACGACCCGCGAGCTGCATACTTCCGCCAGGCGAACAACGGAATGTATGTACGTATGGCGCTCATTCTGTACACCATGAACAACGTTCCGAAGGTTAAGCCGCTGCTGCTCGGTCAGATACATAACAACGTGAATTGCACCAACCACAAATGCGTGACGCAAACTGAAAAGTATCTGCCTCACAGCTTTATAAACCGCGGAGACATACTTGTTTGCGAGTATTGTGACGAACGGATCCTATTATAAACGAAAAAGGCAGCGAAAACCGCTGCCTTCAGACTGTAGAAAAAGTTCTTTTTTCGGGATTCCAAAGGGCAGCGCCCTTTGGCGGGGCGCGGGGGGGGGCCCCCCCAATGTGGGCGACCAAACCCCCGGGGGTTTTTTTTCGCCATCCCACCGGCCACCGCCGGTGGGGGGGGGGGGGGGCGCCCCCCCGCAATTCTCTCCTCCTCTCCCCGAGAGGTTTTTTTATACAAGCTAAAGGCAGCGAAAACCGCTGCCTTATTTTTTTGCTTAATATTCCAACAACCCTATATCCGTTAAAAAGCCGGAAAACAATTTCATTAATCTGTTTACAAGCATATACAATACGGGATTCGCAAAAAACACCGCAGCCCTTTGCCGAACGCCGATATCCTCGGGCAGTTTGAACATCATCAGTAATATAGATCCTAAATCGACCACAAAATAATAGATCCAATAAATTATGTCAGCATAGCTTATACCGCCGCCGATCGTAACATAGGTATCAGCTGTTACAAAGTGGATCCAAACTGTAATAACAAAAGAGATCGTCTGGTACTTAAGACAAGCAAACGTATTGATCTTAAGCAGAATTATCAGCGCACCAGTGATCACAGCCGCGCCTATAACGGTAAAACCCGTTATACGTTGCATAAAAGGATGATACACGCCGCTTAAAATGATAATAACCCCGTACATTACCGTTATAACGGGAAAAACCAGCGAGAATACCTTGTCTCTTTTAGAAAATTCCATTGTTCTCCTTATACATATATGTTATTGGGTATATAAAGCATTAAATAGTAGATTATCGCCGCCAAAACGGGATTCGCAAAAAAAATAATTATCCACTCGGAGAATTTCGTCGGACGGAATTGATAGAAGTAGACCGCCGACACAACCGCCGATGTTATCAGCAGCAACATCATCATCTGACTTGAAACATCAACGAATTCCGACGCTATGCCGATTACTCCGATCGTACTGACCGAGATCAGCAGTCTCGGCAAAAAGTACTGTCCCGTATCCGCGCCGGTTGCCAATGTCAGCACAACAGGCAGAACGCCGCAAACCACAGTCGCGGCGGGATAGCTCCATTGAAACATAAAGACAGGCTGAAAACTATGTAATGTGACTGCCCATTTAATATAACAGAACAATGCCCAAACGATTATACCGACCGGAAATATAAGCGAATTGATCAGCTGCCTTTTCGTAAGCCTGCGCATTTTTTCACCTCCGTACTCCCCGACAAAGGGATAGTAAAAACAGCTTGCCTTTTTACAGACAAGCTGTTTGATCTTATCAGTCTATTTCCCAGATAAACGTGACCGAATCGCTGGATCTGATATCCTCGGGCTCAAACTCAGGCATAGCAGCGTCCTCGGCGATCCCGCGAACCATATTGCCCGCCGAATAAACGCTCGCCGAAGCAACGTGAATATCGCTCCAGTCATAGTCAATGCTTATAAGCTCGCCCAGCTTTTCACCCGAAGCCTCACACAGGATCTTAGCCTTACGCTTGGCATTCTCGGTCGCGGATCTAAGTACTGCCTCTCCGATCTCCTCGGGATTCTTCACAGTGAACTCAATATTGAACTCAGCGTCCGCCTTACTGTCGGAGATCTCCGTAAGCGTATCCGCAAGCCGCTTGGCATCCATATCCATTGAGAGCTTAAGTCTGTAGCGGCACTCATAGCCGTCAAACACGGAGACCCACATACCGCGCTCATTCTGCTCATTCTTGTAAGCAGTACGCACATTGAACGAAAGCGTCTTCAAGTCCTCTTTGACAAAACCCGCCTTGATGATCGCATTCTGCAACAGAGCAATACGTTCGTTAGCGTTCGCCACCGCCTTGACATATTCCGGATCCTTGGAAACGATATTCATCGAGATCACGATAAAGTCGGGCTTAGCCGAAGCGGTTCCCACGCCCTTAACAGTGATAGTTCTTTTCATAAAGCGACCTCATTAATTAGCCGAGCACGGACAGCAGCACGCCCGCCGCAACAGCGGAGCCGATAACACCCGCAACGTTCGGACCCATAGCATGCATGAGCAGGAAGTTGGAGGGATTGGTCTGAGCGCCGACCTTCTGAGATACACGCGCCGCCATAGGAACAGCGGAAACGCCCGCGGAACCGATAAGCGGATTGATCTTCTTGCCCGAGATGATATACATAAGCTTGCCGAGCAGCACACCGCAAGCCGTACCAACGCAGAACGCGATAAGTCCGAGCGCGATAATGAAGATCGTCTTCCAGCTGAGGAAGTTGTCCGCAACGGCGGTAGCGCCGACGGTGATGCCGAGGAATATCGTGATGATGTTCATCAGCTCGTTCTGCGCGGTCTTGACAAGTCTGT
>JAIEDJ010000031.1 GCA_029068025.1 Oscillospiraceae bacterium
TGCTGAAGGACAACCACATCGACGCATACGGCGGTATCACAGCGGCAGTGAAGGAGCTTCGCAAAAAAGCGGGACATATGCTCCAGATCGAAGTCGAAGCGCGTACTCTCGACGACGTTTATGAGGCTCTTGATTGCGGCGTGAACGTGATCATGCTCGATAATATGAGCCTTGAGGATATGAGAAAAGCCTGCGCGGTAGTTGACGGCAAGGCGAAGACCGAAGCCTCCGGCAACGTAACTCTCGACAATATCCGCGCCGTTGCCGAAACAGGCGTGGACATAATCAGTCTTGGAGCGCTCACCCACAGCGTAACGGCGTTCGATATTTCAATGAAATGGAGCAAGTAAAATGGAAGAAATAGAATTCAGATACGACACACAGCTGCTTATAGACGGCGACAGCCTTGACGAGGACGAGCTTGACGAGTATATCCGCTCACACTTCAAGGGCGATTCCCTGTTGGTAATAGCGGACGAGAACGAAAACGGCGGTTACACCGCAAAGCTGCACTTCCACACCAACGAGCCGTGGCAGATATTAGAGTACTGCCGCTCCCTCGGCGAGATCTACGATATCGTAGTAGAAGATATGAACAGGCAGTCACGCGGATTAAAGGGCTGAAAATCGAATAGCAAAAACAGGGCGGCACGAATCATCGTACCGCCCTGAAATTATTCGGTGAATAACATCAAATCAATATTTATTCAGTTGGAAAATCCAAGATCATTATCGTAGCCGCCAAATGACGTATCAGCCGACGAAATGATCCGCTTGGTCATTTTGCTGAGATCCAAAGGCTCTGTAACAGGCTCGCCACCGTTTGACGGCTCCGAAATGATCTTCAGCTCGAAATTATCCAGGAACAAGCTGCGTTGATTCCCGTCGTCCGCGCTGAAGCATATATTCATGTCGTCCGCATTGTAATACATATCCTTTTCCTCATCGGGGATCCAGACCGCAACAGCGGTGCGCTCTCCGTCAAGATACGTTATCCAGATCTCAGGCTTGCCGTTGAGATCGGAATCGTACCGATAGACATTCAATACTCCCTCAAGCACCCGGAAATCTCTCACACCCGAAAAGAACTTCTGCTTGTAGCGCAGCTCCGTGCCATTTCCCGTGTTTTTCAGGTACAGCGACAGAGGACAATACTCGTTAAACGTAAAGCCATATTCTTCTCCTGCGGACAATCTGCCGCAGTCGCAGACAAGCAGACTCTCCTCGATAACGGGCTTTTCATCAATGTTGACATGATCATCAAGGCTGCCGAACCAATAATAAGAACTGTCTTTTTCTATAGTTGCTACCATCAGATATGCCTTATCTCCGTAAGCGACCCCAAGATAACGCGGTCTATAGTATAGATCACAAACACGGTGAATAATATCCTCGCCGTTTTCATCGCGACCCACTGCCTTATGTTCATAGGTAGTATAGCTATATCTGTTCCTGCCGTTTTCAATGTCGTACACCTCTACATAATAAGCGCTCACATATCCGGCGGTCACGCAGATATCCCGCTTGCCGTCCTCGTTGTAGTCATACAGAAACGCGTTAAACAAATTCGGCGCTTCGATCACTGCTTTGCCGTTCTTATCAAGGATCCTGCCGTCATAGGTCACGCGGAAGCTTTCGCCCGGAAATTCCTCCATCTCAAACACATAATCCTCGCCCTCCACCGCCTTTCCGATATCAAGCCCATATGTTGGATCAACTTGGCTAAAATCCGGCAAAGGAAGCTCGTCATAAAAGCTGAATTTGTTACTTTGACCCCCATCCCCGGGAGACTGAACGTGCCCGCCTTGTCCGCTGCGCACATTTAAAATGACGGTCAGCGCGACAGCCGCAACCGCCAGACAAGCAGCCACAGCAGCGAACCTTTTCACGCCGGGGCGCTTACGGCGCGGCACGGGCTTAAGCTCAACAGGCTTCTGCGCCACAGGCTTTGCGCTTGCGATAAATTCATCATCAATGTCTGTGAGGGTCTCTATAATATCAAATTTCATCGGTTAATAGCCTCTCTTTCGTAAGTATTCGCGCAGCTTTTGCCGCGTTCTGTTAAGTATCACCGAGACGTTGCTCTCGGAAAGCGAAAAATCCCGGGCGATCTTGCTGACACTGTCACAATACCAATAGCGGCAGACGAAGATGCTGCGCTTCCGTTCCGGCAGCAGCTTTAAAAAAGCGTTGATCTCGCGGACAAGCTCACGGCGTTCAGCCTCGCTCTCAACGCTCGAGCCGTCCGAAACAAGCTCGGACATCTCCTCAAAGGCAAGAGCACACTCGCCGCTTCCGCGTTTGACCGCCAGCCCCTGCCGATAACGGTTTATCGCGAGATTTCTTGTGATCTTGCCCAGAAACGTCGACAGCATCTGCGGCATATGCGGCGGTATCATATCCCAAGCCTTTAAAAACGCGTCGTTGACGCATTCCTCCGCTTCTTCCCGGGAAACAAGAATATTCACCGCGATCTTCATACAGTAGCTGTTATATTTTTCCATAGCCGCCGCTATCGCCGCTTCGCTCCGTTCCGAAAAGAGCTTCACTATTTCGCTGTCGTCCACCACATCACCGCCTTCGCCGAAAATTTAAAGAGCCCTTTCACTTGTATACACAGATTATTTTAAACTATCTTACAAAAAAATTGAAAACTTTTTTAATTTTTTTATAAAAACAAGCGCGGTGTCATCAAACACCGCGCCAACTTGTATAAAAACCCCTCTCGGGGAGAGGGGGGAGAGATTTATGCGGGGCTCCGCCCCAACCCTCGCTTAGGGGCGCTGCCCCTAAGAACCCCGTTTTGGAACTTTATCTACAGACTAAGCGCGGTGTCATTCGACACCGCGCCCATGCAAAAATCAAATACCCAAAGATCTGTTCAGTTCCTTAAAGCTTTCGAGCGTCAGCGGCTCGCTTTGGACTTCTCCGTTGAGCACAGGATACAGCTGATCGCCCTTGACCGTCAAGGTAAACTTCTCATATGTGTAAAGATCCGAATAACCATCATTCGCATGATCGATGATCGTGATCACTTTCACAGGAACATACTGCTCTCCCGGCTGACTGAAATGCTCAACAATGATCTCCCGCTTGCCGTCGCCGTTCATATCGAAAAGATATATGTGCTCGATAGGTGTTACGTTGGACATTCCGAACAGGTTATCCTCGCTGCCGTCCTTCAGTATAACATCTATTGATTTTTCGCCGAAAACAAACTTCTCGCCCGGAAAGTCGTCCAAGCTCATCTCCGAAGCGATCTTCACCTCGGTTACGCCCTCATACGCCTGCCTTATATCAGTGGACTGCGACTTGACCTCGGTCAAAAGACCAATTTTAAAGGGCTGTCGCCACATCCATTTGTTGGTCGAGTATTCATACTTTTCAATATCCACGTAATAATCACCGGACAGTTCGCCTGCGTATGCGCTGATACGATAGTCATAGCGCCCTCTGTCGGCAAGCTCATACAGCTTTCCGTTCGCGTAATCATATGCCATAACACGCTCGTCTATGATCCCGGAGCCGATGTAGACCGTCGAGCAAAGCTCCCGCTTGCCGTCGCCGTTAAGATCGATCAGATACAGATCATTTATCGGCCAGCCCGTATACAGCACGGTATCGCTGTCGTTCACGGTAAGATTCTGTCCGTCACACTTGAATTTAACGCCGGGGAATTCGTCCATGGTGAATTCATATTCGGTACGGCTGTTGACGACCTCGATCGTATAATCCAGCCCGTAGGGTTTATAATTGTGACTGTATTCCGGTTCAGGATCCGTCACAAGCCTGATACCCGAGTGACCATTATACGTCCCAAGCGGCACATAATCCGCGATCACGGTATCCTCGGGTCTGTAACAGTTTTCATAAGTGCTGAACCGCATCGGCTGATAGTAGACCTCTCCGGGTTTAATTACATATCTTTCCGATCCCATGGTAGTAAGACCTATATTAAGATCGGTCAATATATAGTCGCCGTTTTTAAGGTACGTAGGCACTTCATCATGACCGCCCGATCCAATATTCATCGCCAGACCTATCGGATTATCGGTGGTATTCTCCACGACCGCCAGCACCTCAACATAATCGCCGGCCTCGTATACGCTGCGTGTAGTTCCAACAGTGAGCTTTACACCGTCAATATCCCTATATCCGACAACGTTGTACTTGATCCCCTCATACTCTACGCTGATACGGGCAAGCGTATCGGGATCGCCGTCCAGCATTTTCTGCACGTCCGGATAGACACCCACATTCATCATCACATCGAACTCATTGCGCGGATCGCACAAAATGAACGTATTCTCATTGCCCGGGACGGTAAATCTTCCGTCATAACCGCCGAGCGAATAGTAATGGCTGCCGTTTTCGTCAAATACCTTTGTTAAAAAGTAGACCCATTGTTCACCCTTGATCATAGGAGTAGACGACAAGCCATAGACATAACAAAGATGACCGTCATGTACGTAGTAGGTGTCACTGATAACGATCTCCGAACCGACCTCGGCATCACCCTTGTAAACCGTGTCGATCCGCAGTTTATTATAGCTGTGCTCCATCGAGCTGTTTCTCACACCGCCTGTTAAAGGAATGCTCTGCCTTGCGTCGTCAACGAACGTTCCGACAACGATCAGATCGGCTGTCTGCGCAAGCGAATCAAAGGTACCATACACCATCCGGTCTGTCATACCACACATACCCAGCTTCAGCTCCGAAAAATCGCCCTCGTATTTGTATTTTGCGTCCTTCGGATAGCCGGCGCTCACGGGATCCGCGCCGCTTACCGTCTGATCCGGATCGGCAGTCCTATCGCCGCGGCTTTTCACGGCGAACACCGCGCCGACCGCTATCCCGACCACAGCAAGGCAAGCCGCCGCTGCCGCGAGCGCCTTCCACCGGAACCGCGGGGAACGCCGCTCGGGTCTGATCTCAACCGGTCTTTGCGCCTCGGGAAAAACGTCTGTGACCAGCTCGTCATCTATACCCGTAAACGCTTCAACAAAATCATATCTCATATTAAAAACCTCTTTTCAACAAGTGCTCTCGCAGCTTCTGACGCGTTCGGTTAAGTATCACGGAAACGTTGCTCTCCGAAACGGAGAATTTCTCAGCGATCCCGCGTATGCTCTCGCAGTACCAATAACGTGCAATAAAGATATTCCGCTTACGCTCCGGCAGCCTTTTCAGAAACGCGCTGATCTCCCCGAGAAGCTCGCGGCGCTCCGCCTCGTTCTCTATGTTTGTACTGTCCGATATCACCGCCGACAGCTCCTCAAACACCAGTGTCGTATCGCCGCTGCCGCGCTTCCCGGCACGCTGATCTCTGTGTCTGTTTATCGCAATATTTCTGGTGATCTTCCCAAGGAATGCCTGAAAGTTTTCCGGATCATGCGGCGGGATAGTCTCCCACGCTTTCAAAAACACGTCGTTTACACATTCCTCCGCGTCCTCGCGCGAATACAGGATATTCACGGCGATCCTCATGCAGTAGGTCTTGTATTTTTTCATAGCCGCCGCGATCGCTTCTTCACTGCGCTCCGTAAAAAGTCTGACTATCTCGTTATCGTCCACATCATCACCGCCTTTGGTTGAAAAACGTCTTTCAACTATAATACACACATTTTTAATGAAAATCTTACAAATAATTTTAAATAATTATAAAAAAGATACTCTATGTATAAAATCCTGTTTATATACGCTATTGCAAATAACATTCTGCAATTATCTGTGGTAATATAAACAGAGGGTATAAAGTACTGATATACCCTACACCCTCTGAAAACTGTTTGGTTGCGCAGATCTTTAATCTTCAAGAGATTTTTTAAAATCGTCCAAGATGTCTCTCAGCTCCGCTTTTGCCTCTTCGTTGTCAGTGTCCTTAAGCAGCTGTTCAACCCGCTTTATACGCCTTAAAAGCTGCCTGTTGTATGCGTCAAATTGCTTGTCCGTCATTCCAATAATTTCATCCACACATTTAATGTTCATTATTTTATTATATCACATTTTCGCTGTAATTGCAAGGGGCTTTGTGTGATACAAACGCGTTTTTCGCAAAGCCCGAAAAAAGGCGGCACAGTTAAGCGCCGCCCTTTGTTATACCGGAAGTTATATTTCCGCGATTTATCCCAAGGCAGTATCTTTGTATAAAAGCGTTCTTATTTCGCTGACGATCATGTCCATATCACTTCCCACGTTGACCGATTCTGTAGCGGTAATACGCAAATAGCCATCTTCGTCTGAATATGCCGCACAGATCACGTACTTGCTCTCGCCTTTGCGCCTTACAACGGCGTATATCTCCTCTTCCATATCGCACTCGGTATCGTAGAGATATACCTTCTTCACATCGTCGGAGCCGAACAGATCCCTTATCTTAACGCCGTTTTGATATACTGCGATGTCGCCGCCTTCGATTACACATTCAAGATCGTCATTGAAAGGACACACAAATCTATTTGTATGAACGTTCTCATCATAGATGACATTTACTTCGGGTATAGAAAAGTACTTATTTTTCCCGCTGTTGATCTTCAGCCGCATAATATCAAGTGTCAGCGTCCTGGAGAAAAGCACACTGCCGTCGGGTCTGCGTATTGCTGCTGCAAGGTAGTCTTCGCCGCACTCGAGCGTAGCGCTCTCCGCCATGTCATATTCATAAAGCCTTGACATTGCCGCGTCATATACACGAATATATGTCTTTCCCGCCGAAGTTCCCTCGACAGCTATCTCTCGTCTGCCGTCTCCGCTGATATCACACAGATAAATTTTATTCAGATTATCGCCGAAATTCATCAGCGTCTCGGTCTTGCCGTCTTCGTGCTTGAGCTGAATACACTTATTCTCGTTATCAACTATGAATACCGGAGAACCCGGGACCTCGGGTATCGAAAATCTCTTGAGGTGGTTATTGTCGTCACGGATGATCTCCAAGCCCGGAGCCGCGATCATCAGCTTCTCCTCTTCTCTCCTGCCGTTTGTGATAAGATAAACGCCGTCGTCGTCATAGTCAAGGGTGTAGTTGTCATAGCTGTTCAAGCCGATATCATATTTTCTGTTGTTTGCATAGTCGAAGATATACACCCACGTGCGCTCAAGAACGCTGTCTGCGCACTCTGCAAGGATCTCGCGCTTGCCGTCGCCATTGAGATCGGCGATATACAGCGCCGTAAAATCACGCGCTATATCCATGTATCCGGTCGGATATCCGTCCGCATAGATCCTTTTATTTTTGCAGACAAATTCAACCCCGGGGAATTCCGGCAGCCTGAATTCACAGTTTTGATATTCAAGCTCGGAGCCTGCCAGCTTCATAGCGGAGATAATGATATGCTCATCTGTTGTGATGCTGTCCACTTCGGTCATTATATCCAGCGTCAGCGGCTCGGACGAGATATTCCTTCCGCATATATAATCATATCTCGCGACATTGGCGTACCACTCGCCGGACGGTGATCTGTATACCTCTATATGATAGTCGCAGGTCATTCTGTCGGAAAGCTCATACAGCTTTCCGTTCGCATAGTCGAACACCATGACACGGTCGTCCGTGCTTCCCGAGCCGTAAGAAACAGATGAGCAAAGCTCCCGCTTGCCGTCGCCATTGAGATCTATAAGATACAGCTCCTTGATCGGAACGTCCGAAAACAGTGCAGTCTCCCTGCCGCCGACATTCGCCGTAAGCTCTGTCCTCCCGCACTTGAAAGATACTCCCGGGAATTCATTCATAGTGAATTCCTCATCGGAGCGGCTGTCGGTGATATTTACGTCAAAACTAAAATATATTTCCTCACAGGAGCTCATAGTATCGTTCGGATCTGACAAAACCTTGATATTTGCGGCACCGTAATACCTTCCGAGCCGCACATAGTCGGGTATCACCGTATCCTCGGGTCTGTAGCTCTGCTCAACAGTGCTGAACCTCATCAGTTGATAAATTGTCTCTCCCGGCGGAATGATCAAAGAGGTCATCACATCATCATAACCCACCGTGCCGTATCCGTTATCATTCAATACTTTTTTGTGCAAAATGCCGGAGTCCTGAGTAATTAAAATATTGATCTCGGGATCGGTGCTTCCCATCCGCAGTCCCGCGGGCTTGTCGGTGGTGTTTTCAATGACCGCCAGCACCTCAACATCATCCCCCGCCCTTATCTCGGTGCGCGGCATACCGATAGTGACCTTAACGCCGCCCGCCTCTCCCGAGCATTCGCGATAGTAGATCTTGCCGTTATATTCAATGCGGAACGTCTTGAGTATTTCGGGATCGCCGTTTAACATTCTCTCGGCATACTCATAATATTTATTATAATAGTCGTGAACATAAGAATCATAGTTACTATTCTCTGCCAAGCCGCAGGTATTTTTTAAATACGGAAATTCCGGCTGAACGCTGCCCGGCACAGGAAATCTGGAAAAAATTGAAGCAGTATAGCAGTTTTCGCCCTTACCATAATCTCTCTGCAGAACGTAACACCAGGTGTCACCTTTGATCATCGGCGTTAAGCCTTCATGATATAGCATTCCGTCTGCGACACCGTAACTGTCGCAGACGATGATCTCATCACCGACCTCCGCGCCGCCCTTGATCACCCTGTCGATCCTGAGCTTATTGCATGAATAATCTCTGTATGTCAGATGATACATACTCTTGTTTTCCGGATCAAATGTCTGATAAGCATCGTCGACAAACGTTCCCACAACGATAAGGTCAGCCCACGCAAAGGACGGTTTTTTATCATTTTCCCATATGAGAAAATCACCCGCACCGGTAAAAGCGATCTTCAGCTCCGAAAAATCGCCTTTATATTGATAAGCAGCTGCCGCGGGGTATCCTTTCGCCGCAGCGGCTAATGTGATGACTTTATTACTCCACGTATTCGACTCCAAAGGCGGCTCGCTCTGCCTGCCGCGGATGTTCAGCACGACAGTCAGCCCGACCATGATCACTGCCAGACAAGCCGCCGCGGCAGCGAGCGGCTTCCACGAAGAGCGGCGCACGGGCTTTATCTTTTGCGGAAGATCGGAAAACGGATCGTTATACAGATCGGCAGGCGCCTTCGCGTCGATGACCAGATCTTCGTCAACGTCTGCCAGCAATTTAAAAAATTCATGCTCTGTCATATATCAAAGCCTCTTTTCTGCAAATACTCCCGCAGCTTTTTGCGGGTACGGTTAAGTATAGTTGAAACATTGTTCTCGGTGATCATAAACTCCGCCGCGATATCATGTACACTGTCGCAGTACCAGTATCGGCAGAGGAAAATGCTCCGCTTCATCGCGGACTGCTTTTTCAAAAATCTGTTGATCTCCGCGATAAGTTCACGGTTTTCCGCGTCGCGCTCCACATCGGACGAACCGGAAACGATCTCGGAAAGCTCCTCGTATACAAGCTCCGCCTCACCGCCGCCGCGCTTCTGCGCCGTGGCTTGCTTGTACATATTTACAGCGCAGTTCCTGGTGATCTTTCCGAGGAACGCCGACAGCATCTCCGGCTCATGCGGAGGGATCATCTCCCACGCCTTGAGGAACACCTCGTTCAGACAATATTCCGCGTCCTCCTGAGAATTCAGGATGTTGACGGCGATCTTCATGCAATAGGCGCGGTATTTTTCGGACGCGGCGGAAACGGCCTTCTCGTTGCGCTCGAGAAACAGCCGCACTATTTCCTTATCCTGCACTTGATCACCTCGCTTTGAAAGATATCCTTCACTTATATACACAAATTTTAAATATAAATCTTGCAATATTTTTAAAAAATTTTTATTTGCGGCAACGGCGCGGTTTCCAAAGTTTTCTCCAAAATATTGTGCAAAATCACCATTGACAACTACAACATATTGTGATAAAATAAAAAAGTACAACAAATAAGGGGGGATTAAAATGGTAGATGTAAATGTAACAGGCGGAAAGCTCGCTCAGGAGGAGATCGATTATTACATTGACTGCGCACTTGAGAAATATCCGGACAAGCACCTGAGAGCGATCGACATTGAGGTTGACGGAGCGTTTGTCAATGCAAAGTATCACTTCTCCGATATGCCTTTTCAGCGTATCCGCAGAATAACCGGCTATCTGGTAGGTACGCTCGACCGCTTTAACAACGCAAAGCGCGCCGAGGAAAAAGCCAGAGTAAAGCACAACGTTCAATAAAAATTATCCCGAGTAATCAAACTCGGGATTTTTTGTAATATATCATAATAATATAACAATTTGTATTTTCCTGCTATTTTACTTTGATAATGATCCTGTTTGAGTTTGTAATATTCAAGCAAAATATAACTATTTGTAGATATAATTCATATCAATCTTTTGATAAAAGCACTTTAAATGGCTTCTCTTTTTAGAGAAGCCAACAGCTTGATAAAAACCCCTCTCGGGGAGAGGGGGAGAGAATTGCGGGGCTCCGCCACGCGCCCCGCCAAAGGGCTGCGCCCTTTGAAATCCCCCAAATAGGACTTTTTCTACAATCTGATGGATTCCCTTTTTAGAGAAGCCAAAACTGTATCCTGTAATATTTACACAAATTATAACGCATTGTATACAGAAACGCCGTTATGCAACAATGATAACATTCTTGCCGTTGCGCTTTCCTACATACAGCCGCTTGTCGACCATGGATATCAGCGATTCCACACCGATATGCGAAGGAGGGCGAGAAGTATTGACCTTTGCTATCTCTAACTCAGCCGTCTTAAGTGTCTCATTTATTGCCTCGCTCTTTTCCTCGCTGCCCGCGAAGCCAAATGTCATTGTCACCTTAACGGGCTGTTCCTCGTGAACGATTCCAAGCCCGCATATCTCCGCCTTGATCTTGCCCAGGCGCTCAAAGCAGTCATCACGCGTTCCGCGCATAACAATAAGCATTTCCTCGCCGCCCCAGCGGCACGCCATATCCTGTTCACCTACATTGTTCAGGATCACACCCGCAACTGATTTCAGCACAATGTCGCCGCAGTCGTGTCCGTATGTATCGTTGATCTTCTTGAAGTCGTCCAGATCGCCCATAATTATGCAGTAATGCTCCCTGCTCTCCTCAAGATCCTCAAAAAACTTCCACAAGCTGTGACGGTTGAACAGACCTGTCAGCGCGTCGTGTGTGGCTATGTAGTTCAGCTTCTTGTTTGTTTCGTGAAGCTGTGTGAATGCCCGCGTGACCTCCAGATAGAAAATTATCGTGAACGTCATCGCCATAATAAACGCGAACAATATATTAATAGAACGAATAACAACCGTTTCCGTTCTTGTAAGCTCGTGCATATCCGCAAAGTTATAAACACTCCCCAGAAGCTCGACCACAATGATAACGCCGCTCAAAGCAAGCGTTGTCACAACAACCATGACCGCAGCAACCTTATAGAAGACCTTTTTTTCACAGAAAATAAACAAATAATAAGTACACAGCGGCATTACCATCATCGGATACAGGAAAAACGCCACCCCAAGACCCTGCACAAACGTGCAGAGCACCGCGTGAAGCACAACTTCCGCAAAGAACAAACAGATCCACACCAAACCGTGCTTATACAGCAGCTCCTTTTTTCTGGTAATAATCCCGGCTGTAAAATAAAGTGTGATGCTGAACACATTAAACACTACCAGCAGCCACATTTTAAAAACAGAAAATGTTATCAAAAAAGTGATGTGCATCAGACACGCGGCGAAACACGTCAAATGAAATTTAATTAACGGCTCAATGCCGATCCTTGTATTGTTATCCTTCATACCGTTCACCCAAACTCAACTGCGCTATACAATTACATATATGTTTATTATAACAT
>JAIEDJ010000311.1 GCA_029068025.1 Oscillospiraceae bacterium
CTTTGAAGAAATTTTCTTCGGTCATGGACTCGGGGGAGATCTCCCGGTTTTCAAGGTCCCAAACGCCCGTGATCTCGCTTAACCCTATGATATCGCCCGCGGCTCCTTTAAGGAACGTTGCGTCGCTCGGGACGGGGTAGACGGGCGTACTGCCGGTGTGGTTTGATGTGCTGTTGTTAGTAGCCGTTGTGCTGCCATTATTTGAGCCTTCCGAGCCGCCGCATCCGCAGAGGGAAACAGCGAAGAGCGCTGAGAGCGAAAATACAGTGATCTTTTTAATGTTCATTTTGAAGTTCTCCTTTTGATTTGTTTGTTCCATATGATTTTTATTTTATCACATACGCATTCTTTAGTCAATAAAAAATGCAAATATGTAACCGTTTTGTAATTATCCTATACAAAAAAACAAAAAAATGCATAAAAACCGGATCGAAAAATTGTGCAAAAAATTACTTTACAAATGAGCAAAATTTACTTAAAATATTAATTAAGAGATTATTTTAAAGGATGTTTTGTTAATGGTCAAGAAAAATGTGACTATGGGCGATATTGCAAAGGTGATGAATGTCAGCACCGTTACTGTGTCAAAGGCACTGGGCGAAAGGGAAGGCGTGTCGGAGGCTTTGCGCGAGCGTATAAAGCGCAAGGCAGAGGAGATGGGGTATCGTTTCCGCAGGGGAGAGCGCGTTTTTTCGGAGACTCTGAACCGAAATATCGGGATCGTTGTCGCAAAAAGCGTCATCGGTGATCCGTCGTCCTTGTGCTGGGAGCTATATAAGCATATAGTGGAGCTGCTGCGAAAGCAGGAATTTTACGGTATGCTGGAGGTGTTTGACGACTCGGAGACCGGCGCGGATATCCCGCCGCCGGTGCGGGATGGAAGGGCAGACGGGCTTATTCTCATCGGACAATTTCCCGACGACTATATCGAAAAGCTGATATCGCTGTATATTCCCATTGTGTTTCTGGATTTCAGCAGGAGCCGCGCGGGTGCGGATATGGTGATATCCGACGGCTTTTTCGGCGCGTATACGCTCACTTCTTATCTTATCGCGAACGGACACAGAAGAATCGGCTTTGTCGGCAATATAAACAGCATCCCAAGCGTTCAGGACAGATATCTTGGTTTCTACAAGGCGCTGTTGGAGAACCGCTTGCAGCTGCGTTCCGAGTGGATCGTTTCCGACCGTGCCGCATGGAGTGGGATGCTTGGGACGTATGAACCGGCATCGCTTCCTACCGCGTTTGTTTGCGGCAGTGATGAAATCGCGTATAAGCTGGTGAATCAGCTGACAGATAACGGTCTGAGGGTCCCAGACGACATTTCCGTTGTTGGATATGACAATCATACATATTCCACGATGTGCCGTCCGCACCTTACCACTATGGATATAAACAGCTTTGCGCTGGCAAGCGAAGCTGTGGAGATAATACTGCATAAGATACGCGACAGAGGCTTTTCGCGCGGCGTGACGCTGATCGCGGGGAAGCTGGTCCGCCGTGACAGTGTTAAGAACCTGTTTGCGTGAATTAAAAGATACGTTTCGCTGACTGTGAAACAAATCTCAGACTGTAGAAAAAGTCCTATTTGGGGGATTCCAAAGGGCGCAGCCCTTTGGCGGGGCGCGGGGCGGAGCCCCGCAATCCTCTCCCCCTCTCCTCCGGGAGGGGGTTATACAAACTGAGATCCGTTTCGCTGACTGTGAAACGGATCTTTGAATTATGCTTTTGAGTTCATTCTGCGGCTGGCATCATAGCTCATTGAACAGGTGCAGTAAGTCTGCTTGGCTCTTGACGCCAACACCTTTTTCGATGTTGGATCTGAGAGCACCTGATTGACAGTGCGCTTTCCATCTCCCGGAGTTTTTACCGACTTTTTCTTTTTCTTGTATTTTTTCGCGGCAGCGAGACGGCGCTTCTCCAGACGTTTTTCCTGCTCGTATTTCCGAGCTTTTGCTATATCTCTGTCAAACTTATTACATTCGGCAACAGTGGGAAGGCTTTTGAAGCCCGGGGTCTTCGAATAATCCCGAAGCTCGTTTTCAAACGCGGCGTTAAGACCTACGACAGCGTCGCCGCTCTCACCCTTGCGAATAGCCTTTTTGTATTCGGAAAGCGCGGTGAGCGCGTTTGACAGGCGCATTGAGATCACATCGTCCTTGGTGCGGCAGGAATTGAGCGAACACCTGAACATTTTTCTCGCGGAATCGATCTGCTGGAATGATTTATATGAGTCGGGATCCTTTGAAGCGAGGTACTGCTGTTCATACGGCGACAAGGTTCTGCCCTGCCGCATTTTCGCGCGTATATCCATCAGCTTTTTGTCACTGTTTTTGTCATAGTCTTTTTCCGCAAACAAGCTGTCGATCTTCTCTATCTGCTCTTTGACCATTTCGGCTATGGTTTTTTGCGTGTCTTTTTTTTCGTTGTTTTGAATCGGTTCGGAAACGGTGTTTTCAACTGTTTCCGCTTTGGTATCGGACGTTTCGGATGTATTATCGGAGGAGGAATTTACGAGCTTCTCGATCTCTGCTTTGATCTCGGCGGATGACATGGCAGTACTGCCGCCGGTTGTGTTGCCGGGCGTTTTGTCAAGCTCCGGACGTTCGGCAAGGAGCGCCTTTTTCTTTTCCGCTGCAGCGCGGACTATTTCCTTGGCAAGCGCCGAAAATCCGGCGCTGTCTGAATGACCTCTGCCGCTTGTCTGAGAGACGCTTTCATGAGTGATACCGGCACTATTCCGGGA
>JAIEDJ010000312.1 GCA_029068025.1 Oscillospiraceae bacterium
ATGGCCGGCTTTTTTAACAGGTGCTTGTTCTTATTGGCGCTTTCGCTCAACAAACCCGGGGAGCCCCAGGGGCCACGCCCTTTGGCAGGGGAGTGGGGCGGAGCCCCCACATCTCTCCTCCCTCTCTCTTAGAGAGGGGTTAATTCTATTGATCGTCGACTTCGTCCCACGAGCTGAAATCGTCCGGGATCTTTCTCGATACGGTATACTTCTCGGGACGTAAACAGAACTCTATGGGAACGGGATCGTAACCGCAGTTCCCGAACGGATTGCAGCGAAAAATGCGCCATAATGTCAAATAACCGCCCTTCACCGCTCCGAACCTGCGGATGGCAATAAGACCATACTCGGAACAGGTCGGCGAGAAACGGCAACACGGCGGCAGAATCTTTGACAATGTAAGTTTATACAGCTTGATCAGAGCTAAAAGAATATATTTCATTGCAGCTTGGGCAAAACGTTTTTCTTCATAAGGCTTAAAACTTGCTGCATTTTAAGCGACGGCGTTTTCGCTCTCGCTACAAACACGAAATCGTAACGCCTGTTGGTCTTTTCCTTGATAACCGGGTCAATAAGGCGGAAAGCCTCTCTGATGATCCGCCTTGCCCGATTGCGTTTGACCGCGTTTCCGACCTTTTTCCCCGTGACGATGCCGAGACGGTTCTTTCCCGCGCGGCGCGGCTTTATGTAGCACACAAAGCCGTAGTTCACAACGGAATCGCCTTTTTTAAAAAGGTAGGTGAAATCGCGGTTGCTTTTGATCACAACATACCGTTTCCGAAAATCAGACATCGGCTGCGTCATTGATCAATAGGACAGCTTTTTTCTGCCCTTAGCGCGGCGGCGAGCCAGAACCTTTCTTCCGTTCTTGGTTGCCATTCTCTTCATAAAGCCGTGCTCATGCTTTCTCTGGAGCTTCTTGGGCTGATATGTTCTCTTCATCTTTATGTCCTCCTCAATTATTTTATCCGCGCGGAACATAGCCGTGCGGCACCTTTTTCCTGCCATAGGGGCACAATTCCCCTATACAGCTGTCAACAATAATATATTATACCTTATTTAAGCAGGCTTGTCAAGAGGTTTTTCAAAATTTCCTTTGATTTTTTGTGAGTTTTGCGGCTCCGCACAATATATAGTTGCCCGCAACGGAATTTACACTATTGACATTTTTTTGGTTTTGGTGTATACTGTATTTGAGAACGATTAAGGAGATTATTGTATGATATTAACTATAGATGTCGGCAACACCAACACCGTATTCGGCGGATTTGATGACAGTGAAAAGCTCGTCTTTCAGTCGCGCATATCGACCGACCGTTTCAGAATGGAAGATCAGTACGCGATAATGCTCGCGGACATTCTCAAGCTGTACAGCGTTGAGGTGTCGGATATCGCCGGGGCTGTCCTGTCTTCGGTGGTGCCGCCCGTTACAACTCAGCTCAAGGCAGCTGTCGAGAAGATCTGCGGCTGTCGCGTTATGACGGTCGGCCCCGGACTGAAGACGGGACTTAACATAAAGATAGACGAGCCGGCTTCTCTCGGCGCGGATATGGCGGCGGTCGCCGTCGGCGCGAAAGAACATTATCCGCTGCCCGCTATCGTCATCGACCTCGGCACGGCTACAAAGATCCTCGCGGTGGATAAGTCGGGCGCGTTCATCGGCGGGATCATCTCACCGGGCGTGAAGATATCGGCGGAAGCTCTCGCGGCAAAGACCGCAGCACTGCCGCTTATCGGAGTTACCAACGAGCCGATTAGAAAGGTCATAGGCACAAACACCATCGACTGTATGCGCTCGGGTCTGCTCAACGGCACGGCGTTTATGCTGGACGGAATGATCGAAAACTTCGAGCGCGAGATAGGCGAAAAGTGTACGGTTATAGCGACAGGCGGTTTCTCAAGCGTGGTAAAGCCGCTGTGCAAAACGGATTTCATACTGGACGAAAATCTTATTCTTGTCGGACTGCTCGAAATTTACAAGAAAAACAAGTAAACGGGCATAATATTTTTATCGGGGGTCTGCGGACAAAAGTCCGTAAATATATACCCGCGGTACATTGGGTTTAAGATCCAAGTGCCAGCAAAGGAGTTTCTTATGGAAGAGACAAAAAAGAAAAATTCCTCGTGGAATTCGGGGAAAACCATGACCGTAGTCGGTCTTGGACTGCTGACGGCAATCGTGATCGTGCTTCAGGCATTGGCTGTTTCTGTCAGGTTTTCAGAATTTACCAATGTGACCTTTGTGCTTATCCCGATCATTGTCGGCACGGCACTCTACGGCTGGAAAGCCGGAGCATGGCTCGGAGCTGTTTTCGGAACAGTAGTACTGGTCACGGGACAGGCAGCATTTTTCATGCAGATCAATCCCTTCGGAACCATTGTCACGGTTTTGCTGAAAGGAATTTTGGCAGGACTTGCCGCAGGGATCGTCTACGCGCTCATCGCGAAAAAGAACACGCCGAAAACCGATCTGGCGGCAGTAATTACGGCAGGCATAGTTGCGCCTGTTGTCAACACGGGAATTTATATTCTCGGCTGCTTTGTATTCTTCTTCAACGATATGATCGCAGCCGGCGCAGCGGAAAAAAGCATGAATATTTTTGCTTATGTTATCTTCGTTTTGGTAGGCGGAAATTTCCTGCTGGAGCTTGGGATCAACCTCGTTCTCGCTTCGGCGGTCGTGTACATCATCAAGCTTGCCAAAAAAATGATCAAGACGCGTTAAGATCCGGCGATTAAACAACAAATCCCCGACAGACAGATGTTCTGTCGGGGATCATTATTTCAGATAAAACCGGATCTACCATATTGACAAACTTAAAAAAAACTGTTATAATGGCTATAACACCAAAATAAAGGAGGTTGAAAAGAGGTGAATGATGTGTCCGGAAAAGAAATGTACAATTCAATTCAGGGCTTGAAAGCCTTTGGCGCGACAGACGAGCAAATTGTCAAATTTATTGAGTTTGTCGAAACTTCCGATAATAAAAAGCTTGACGAATTAAAGGAATTGATTCAAGCATCACGTCAAAGCAAATAAATATAATATCCCCGGCAAGCTCAAACCTGCCGGGGATAATTTTTATGTCTGCTGATACAGCACCGCGGCCGTCCTGCACTCCCTGCATATCTCAACATAGAAATTGCCCTCGTAGCCCAGCGGTTCTTCTCCGATCTGCGCGAGATACATCATAGGCTTACCGCAGTCCGGACAATCCTTGATAATGCAGTCCTGGATCCAGAACGCAAAGCCTCCGACCGCCGAACAGTTCTGATCCCAATCGCACGGATAGTACAGCGACTCGGCTTGTTCTCCGAGCATAAACGCGTTGTCCGAAAGCTCGTGCGCCCACCCGCTCTCGTCCTCGTCGATGGGCGAACCGTAGCTCTTTGACGGGATCACCTCACTGCCGCCGTTCAGATCATAGCGGCAGAACTGCCCGTCTCCGAACGGAGCGCAGTTCGGGCAGCATTTCACCGCAAGCCTGCCGTCTATTCCCAGGAATTCAAGCCGCTTGTCGCGCCCGTCTATATCAATGATGTTTATGTATTTCGTGCCGCAGTCCGGACAGGCTCCGTCCGCCTTTGTGACGATCTTTACGGGGCTTTCCGTCCTCTGCTCGGGTGTTCCCTTGACAATAGGATAGCACTTGTCAAACGCGGTCTTTATTAACTCGCCGTCTTTGTTGTAAGTCCATCCGCCCTCATTCGCGTAATAAGACGGATCAACATGGAGGTGCCTGCGCCACTCGCGCGGATTGTTCTCCAGCTCGACAAACGCTTTAAGCACGGTATCGCCGCCCTTATGCGCAAGACAAGTCAAAAGCCGATTCGCTTCAAGGCTGTCAAGATCGTCACGGTCAAGCTCCGCGATCATCTCAGCGGTAACTTTGTCGGACGCGTCCTTAAAAACCTCCGACACGCCAAACTCGCGCTCTTCCCAAGCGTATTCCGCTATTTTTTCGGTATTTATCCCGCGCAGGGTTATAAGCCTTTGGCACAGATC
>JAIEDJ010000313.1 GCA_029068025.1 Oscillospiraceae bacterium
TATATCGAAAGATTCGGCGCGGAAATGGTGATGACGCAGACCGTGCGCGGCGACGCTGCTCCCTCTTTGGCGGTATCGGCGGAGACCTCGGATATCTCTCACGCGGTGGCGAGCGGCTTAAAGGCGGAATGTGCTCAGGCGGCGGAAAAACTGCTTGCGGAGGGTGTCGATCCGATGACCGTCATCAACGAACATTTGATCCCTGCGCTGGATCTGGCGGGCGAAAGGTTTGAGAAGGGCAAGATCTTCCTGCCGCAGCTTATACAATCGGCGGGAGCGGCTCAGGCGGCTTTTGATGTTATCAAGGCGGCGATCTCTCAGCGCGGCGGCAGCAGCGAGAGCAGGGGACGGGTCGTGCTCGCTACGGTGAAGGGCGATGTTCACGATATCGGAAAGAATATCGTGAAAACGCTGCTGGAGAACTACGGCTTTGAGGTCATTGATCTGGGCAAGGACGTTGATTATGAAGCGGTCGCGGACGCTGCGGTGAAGTACGGTGTGCGGCTTGTGGGGCTTTCCGCGCTGATGACCACAACGCTCAAAAGCATGGAGAACACGATAAAGCTGCTCCGTGAACGTAATATCAACTGCAAGGTCGTTGTCGGCGGCGCGGTGCTCACTCCGGAATACGCGGAAAAGATCGGCGCTGATTTTTACGCAAAGGATGCCAAGGAGACCGTTGACATCGCGAAGCGGGTCTATTCATAAAGACTGTAGAAAAAGTCATTTTTCGGGATTCCAAAGGGCGGAGTCCTTGGCGCGGTTTAACAAACGGCATTGCCGTTTGTTAAACGCAATGGCATTTGTGCTGCGCACAAACGCTCATTGCTTGCTTTGGGCCTTCGTCCCTTCGGGGGCGGGGCGGAGCCCCGCGTCCTCTCTCCCTTCTCCCTGAGAGGGGTATAATAAACTTTTATTCTGTTTGCAACCTTCCCCGATAAAACGGCAACTTATATTACAGAGGATCCTTTAATACTTATCCCACTTGGAGTTTCCTATAAAATGATAGGTAACCATGCGGTATTAGCTGAAATTATTTCAACAACCTAAAGTGGGATCAGTATAAGAACTTGTTCTATGTAATATAAGGGAGGGATAGCTTATTAATGATTGTGAGATCGTTGAGCTGTATTTTCAGCGCAGCGAAGAAGCGATTAAGGAAACACGTGCTAAGTACGGACGGCTTTGCTTTCGTATAGCGCATAATATCCTTAAAAACAGCGAGGACGCGGAGGAGATCGAAAACGACGCGTATCTTGCTGTATGGAACGCTGTTCCCCCGGCTGAGCCGAATGATCTTAGGGCGTTTATGTGCAGGATCGTCAGGAATCTTGCCTTGATGAGGTTCAGGTTCGATCACGCGAAAAGGCGCGATCCCGATAATCTGATCCCGTTGTCGGAGGTTGAAGGGTCGATGGCGGACAACGCGGGTTCCGAGTCTGACGAGGAAACGGGAAGGCTGATAGATTCGTTTCTTCGGAAACAATCCGCCGACGCTCGCAACGTGTTTATACGCAAATATTGGTTCTGCGATTCGATTGAAGATATCGCCCGAGATTATTCATTCAGCACAAGCAAGGTGAAATCCATGCTGTTCCACACCAGAAATAAGCTGAAAAAGTTTTTGAAGGAAGAAGGTATCGACATATGAATACAGAAAGCAGACTTATGCACACTGTCGGTTTTATCGGAGACGATCTTATCAGTGAAGCGGCGGAGTACCGTCCCGCCGCAAAGAAAACCAATAAAGCGCGGATTTTGAGATTTACCGCCGCGGGCTGCGCAGCGGCAGCTATGGCGTCGGTTTTCACGGTATTTGCAGTCAGAAGCATGAATAATGTCACATCCGACAACAACCCGGTCGTGTCGGGGAATATCTCAGGTTCGGCAAGCGCCGGGACGAATTCTGCGTCATCCGGGAGCGATCATTCGGCACGGACTTTAGAGGAATGGCTGAACGATCCCACCGTTATCTGGAGCGGGGAACCGCTGAAGGGCGATTCCGACGGGTTCGGGGAGAGAGTACCGCTCGGTACGGCAATGATCTCCGAAAAATGGCTGCCCGAGCTGAGTGAAGATCCCGACGGAACGGTCTATGCAGTCGTGGTCGATTTTATGTCGTGTATAGACGAATCCGAGATGGAGAACTGGGAGCACAACGGGGATACGATCGGATCATTAAAAGCCGAGCATAGCGGGTATTTCTATGACACGGGTAAAACTATGCCGGTCAGCTATATAAAGGACGGGGAATGGTGTACCGAGTACCAACCGATCTACAGCTCAAAGCCCGAGGATGCCGACAAGATCGCCGAACTGGAGATGCGGATCGAGGAAATGACCTCGGCATATTACGGCATGAAGATCGAGAGCTTTCGTGACAGCTTTTCCGAAAACGGGCTTGGCGTATACGATCTGCCCTTTGACGACGGCTTGCACGACAACCGCAGCTTTTATACTTTTGCTACAAAAGAGCAGCTCGAAAATTTCAAGTGCAAGGATAACGAAGCGTTTTTCTTTATGCCTGCATTTCGCTTGAAATAACACATAATACTTATCCCACTTAGAGTTTCCTGTAAAGATATAGGTAACTGTGCGGAAATCGGCGCACTTGTCTCAATAATCTAAAGTGGGATTAGTATAAGTAAATAACGGCAGCACCGCACAAAGACGGCTTTTGGCTTTGTGCGGAATTGCCGTATATAATATAAAGGATAAAGGGGAAAATACTATGTTAAAAAGAAAAGGACTTATCGCGGCGGCGCTCTGCGGCGTAATGCTGCTGACCGCGTGCAGCGGCGGAGGGGAATCGGAGAGTATCAACGATACCGGCATTTCCGTGCCTGTATCAAGCGGTGACGAATCGGTCATAAGCAGCGATGAGAGTTCTCAAAGCACGTCCGAAGATCAGTCAAGCATGTCGGAAGATCCGTTAAGCAGTTCGGGGGATCCGTCCGGTAGCTCCGAGGATCCGGCAAGCACTCCGCAGTCATCCGATCCGATTACATCCGATCCCGAGGTAACCTCAAGCAAGGCGGCGCTGATATACTGCGTTGACGACAGAAAAACTATATTCAGTGAAAATGCCGACGATCCAATAGCTATAGCGAGTATTACAAAAGTGCTTACGGCGTGCGTTGCGCTGAACAATATGGATCCCGAGACCGTTATCACGGTAGGCACAGAGCAGAATCTTGTAAAGCCGGGATCTAGTATTTGCTTCATCGCTAAGGGGCAGCGGCTGAAGCTGAAGGATCTTATTTCGGGAATGATGATAGCGTCGGGAAACGACGCTGCTTATACGGTAGCGGTCGCGGTCGCCAGGGCGCGGGATCCTCAAAAAACGCTTACGGATGAGCAGGCGGTAGATGAATTCGCCGATATGATGAACAGCTTTGCGAAGCAGCTGGGAATGAACCACAGCCATTTTGTCAATCCCGAGGGCTGGGACGACCCGCGGCAATACACGACCGCGTCGGATCTGCTTCTGCTTGCGGAATATGCGCTGACCGTCCCCGAGATACGCGAAAACGCGGCTACTTATCAGAAGAAAGTTGTGTACGTATCGGGCGAGAACGCTGTCTGGACGAACTCAAATAAGCTGCTGGACAGCGAAAGCAGATTTTACAATAAAAACGCCGTCGGACTGAAAACGGGAACCACAAATCAAGCGGGCTGCTGCCTTCTCGCGGCGTTTGAGAGGGAAGGAAAGACATATATTTCCGTTGTTGCCGGCTGTGAGAGCGACAATGAAAGATATGAGCTTACAAAAGAGCTTTTTGATATGTGCTGATAAAATAAGACGGCTGCCTGCGGGCAGCCGTCAGACTGTATAAAAAGTGTCTTAGCAAAGAACCACATACCAAACTCGATCACAAGCACCCAAGCTAAGATCGACAATTTAAACGCGCAGGAGAAATTTCAAAAAGCAGTCCCGCTCGGTGTAGCGGAGCGCGAAGCGCGTAGCGGAGCCGAGTGGGGCTGGCTAGGGCGGCGCGAAGCGCC
>JAIEDJ010000314.1 GCA_029068025.1 Oscillospiraceae bacterium
ATCCACTTTGGAGACTCGATTTTTGCTAATTCAGGCTCGCCCGACGTGACTTCAAAGATCGGCTCGGCATAGCGGATATAGGCGAAATCAAAATACGCGCTCCCGAAGTTCAGAGAAAATCCCGCAGTCTCGGTCTTGCTTGCGGAAGTGCCGTCCGGGAGCGGTATCTTGTCCGGCAGCTCCGCGAGCGCCTGTTCGTACAATGACTGTAACCCCTCGGAGGTACCGTCGAAATAAAATCCGGTTCCGCCGGAATACAGCTCCGAGGGCTTTGTGGGTTCGGAAGGCTCTGATGGCTCGGAGTACTTTTGGGGAGCGCCGCAGGCGGTCAGCGACAGCGCAAGCGCGGCAAGTGTGATGATGGATAATAGCTTCTTCATAGTAAACACCTCTTGTTAAAATTATATCGGAGCGCTAGCTTCATATATAATACCAAGCGGCTATGAAAAATGCTGCAAAAATATCAAAAAATTTTTTCGCGTTGAAGAGCGGCTTGTGCTATTATATAGAAAAGCGGCTGACCGAAGCCAACCGCTGAAATCTCGAGAACCCGGCAGGGTGACTATTCCTGCATCTCCTACGTCTTGCGACGGGTGGCGGCTGCCTGTTCCGCCCTCTAAGTTCTTACTTTATAACTCTTACGCCCACAACGTTCGCCACAGCCTTGAGCTTTTCCTCAATGCCTGTGGGATCGCCTTTGACATCAAGGCAGGTGTATGCGTAATCCTTCTTGGACTTGCTCTGCATATTCTCGATGTTCATGCCCGCGGCGGAGATCGGAGCGGTGATGTTGTTGATCACGCCCTCCACATTCTTGTGGATAACGCAGATCTTAGCGGTTCCGGTGATCGCCATCTCCATATTCGGGAGGTTGACGGAGTTCTTGATGTCGCCGCGCTCGATGTAGTCCTTGATCTCGTTGCAAGCCATAACAGCGCAGTTGTCCTCGCTCTCGGGAGTGGACGCGCCGAGGTGGGGCATGCAGATAACGTTCTCCGCGCCGATAAGATCATCGGTAGCAAAGTCGGTCACGTAGCAAGCCATGCCGCCGTTTGCGAGAGCGTCAAGCACTGCCTTGCTGTCAACCAGAGCGTCACGGGAGAAGTTCAGCAGACGAACGTTTTTCTTCATGGAAGCGATGGTCTCGGCGTTGATCATGCCCTTGGTGTCGGGAGTTGCCGGAACGTGCAGGGTAATATAATCGCACTGCTCGAAAATTTCCTTGTTGGACTTCACATAATGAACCTTGCCAGAGAGCTTGAGCGCGTTCTCAACGGACAGGAACGGATCAGCGCCGTAAACGTCCATGCCGAGAGCCGCAGCAGCGTTCGCTACGAGAATACCGATAGCGCCGAGACCGATAACGCCGAGCTTCTTGCCCATGATCTCGGGGCCTACAAACTGGCTCTTGCCTTTTTCAACGAGCTTGCTTACTTCGTCGCCCTTGCCCTTGAGGGTCTTGATCCATTCGGTGGAGGGAACGATCTTTCTCGAAGCAAGCAGCAGTCCGCAGATAACAAGCTCCTTAACGGCGTTAGCATTAGCGCCGGGGGTGTTGAATACTACGATGCCCTTTTCGGAGCACTTGTCGATCGGGATATTGTTTACGCCAGCGCCCGCTCTTGCGATAGCAAGCAGATTGGAGCCAAGCTCCATATCGTGCATAGCCGCCGAACGAACGAGGATCGCGTCGGGGTTTGCCGCGTCGTCGGAAATTGCGTACTTGCTCTTATCGAGCAGATCGGTTCCGCAAGCGGCAATCTTATTTAATGTTTGTATATTGTACATTGGTAATACCTGCTTTCTTATTTGTTTTCAATCAAGGTAACAATCGGCTTTCCGTCCTTGTCAAGCAGCGGCGTAAGACCGCCCGCTTCTCCGCCCGTGTGAAAGAGATAATTCACACCGGTCTGAGTGTCGACCCATATCTCAGTCGCGTTGAACACGCCCTGTGAATATGTCTTAACAAATCTTTCGTCAGCCATTGTTACCTCCGAAAATTAACCGTTTTCTGCCTCGAACTTCTTCATAAACTCAACGAGCTTTTCAACGCCCTCAATAGGCATAGCGTTGTAGATAGAAGCTCTCATGCCGCCAACGGTTCTGTGACCCTTGAGG
>JAIEDJ010000315.1 GCA_029068025.1 Oscillospiraceae bacterium
GGCACATAAGGATCTCCGTGAGTGATCTCGATATAATCCTTGAGATCCTCCATCATCAGATCCTCCTTTTTAGCAAGGGGGCTGTCATCCTTAACCGCCAGCATATAGGAGAATTCAGCGACTGTATCGTGATTCAGCCTCTTTTCATTGAACATATCAAGAAAATATTTCTCAAATCCCGCTTGGTAGCGAACTATTCCGAGATTAAAGTCTCCGCGGATCACATTGTTGATCGTCCGCATTGAGTTGGTCTCCTTGTAGAAGATCTCAGCGGGTTCATCAAGCGAGATATGCTTGGAGAATTCCGCCATGGCAAGCGAAAAATAGCTTGCTCTCGGAACACATATCGAAAAGGTTTGCTTGTGCACTTTGCCGTTTCGGTATATCTCCTCGACCTCTTCGACCTGGGAGACGATCCGCCGCGCTCTGCGGAGGAACTCATCGCCGTCGGGGGTGGTGGTTATTCCTTTTGAGGTGCGCTTGAAGATCGTGATACCGAGTGATTCCTCCAGCTCTTTTATGGCACGCGAAAGGTTCGGCTGTCCCATATATAGGTTCTCGGCAGCCTTGCTTATTGATTGGGTTTTTGCGACTTCCACCGCGTATTTCAAATGCAGAATGTTCATACAAAACTCCGTATCTTGATCCGCGCCGGAGGCGCACTTAAAACGTCAATTGTTCTTTATGCAACACCGCACAAAGACTATGCGGCAGTTGCGTTTAGTCGCGTTCAAGAGCCGTGATCCCGGAACGGACCATCTTGATTATTCCGAACGGCTTTAAAAGATCTATAAACGCGTCGATCTTGCCCGGCTCGCCGGTAAGCTCCAGCATAATGGAATCGGCGGCAACGTCTACGGGCTTGGCGCGGTAGAGGTTCGCGATCTCGATTATTTTGTGACGATCCTCGGAGTTTTTTCCGGCTCTTATCAGAATGTGCTCACGCGTTACCGCGTCGGTGAGTATCTTTACCTCGTGTACATCGTAGAGCTTCATCAGCTGATTTTTGATCTGCTCTAAACTTCTGAGATCTGCGGCTACAACGATAGTGAGCCGCGAGATATTGGATTCCTCGGTCTCGGCAGCGTTAAGGCTCTTGATATTGAAGCAGCGTCTGTTGAACAGACCGCCCACGCGCGGCAGAACGCCGTTCGAGTTGTTTACTTTAACGGATAATACGTATTCTTGCATGATGTTTATGCCTCCAGATCAATTTCCGTGATCGGGTCTACTACCGGCTTTCCGGCAGGGATCATCGGAAGAACGTTGATATCGCGGTCTATGCGCGCCTCTATCATACAGGGCGCGGTCTTTGAGATCTCAAGTGCCTTTTTCAGAACAGGCTCTATCTCATCGTTCTTTTCGATCACAAACGTCTGTATTCCGAAGCTCTCACCGAGCTTAACATAGTCTATGTGACGGTTATCAAGAGTAGTCTGCGAGAAGTGCTTTTCGTAAAACAGCCGCTGCCACTGACGCACCATTCCGAGAACATGGTTGTTGATAACGATCTCGATTATCGGGATATTGTGCGCGGAGGCAGTGATCAGCTCGTTTAAGTTCATGGCAAAGCTGCCGTCACCCGCGATGTTGATAACGGTCTTGTCGGGGCAGCCGACCTTTGCGCCAATGGACGCGCCGAGACCGAAGCCCATAGTTCCCAGACCGCCCGAGGAGATGAAGCTTCTCGGGTTTCTGTAGCGGTAATACTGTGCCGCCCACATCTGATTCTGACCGACCTCGGTAGCGATAACAGCGCTGCCATCGGTCAGCTCGTCAAGCTTTTCAATGACCGCCTGCGGAGTAACGGGGAACTCGTCTGTGCCTTTAAGCACAGGCTCGCTGAAGTCCTTTGTGATCATTTCCTCTGTCCAGGCGTTTTTCTTTTGAGTGATTTTATTATTTAATAATGCCAGAATTTGCTTCACATCACCGGGAACAGCCGTGTAGGCCTCAACATTCTTGTTGAACTCGGCAGGGTCTATGTCGATGTGAATGATCTTCGCGTTTTTTCCGAACACGGCGGGATCACCGATAACCCGGTCGGAGAAGCGCGTGCCTATTCCGATGAACAGATCGCAGGAGTTGAGCGCGGCAGCCGCCTTGACGGTTCCGTGCATACCAAGCATACCGATATAGCGGCGGTCTCTCTGATCGAACGCGCCCTGTCCCATCAGTGAACAGGAAACCGGAGCGTCGCAAAGCTCCGCGAATTTCTTAAGCTCGTTCTCGGCGTTTGATGAGACAACTCCTCCGCCCGCGTAGATATAGGGGCGCTCGGAGTTTTTGATAAGCTCAACAAGAGTATTGATGTCATCGTCCTATATTTCGCATGCCGAGAAAATATCGGCATGCGCCTTGGGCGTGTACTCGCATTTTGCCGCGGTGATATCCTTGGGGATATCCACAAGAACTGGCCCCTTGCGTCCGCTCCCGGCGATCTGAAACGCCAGACGCAGCGTATCGGCAAGCTCTTCCACGTTCTTTACGATAAAATTGTGCTTGGTGATGGGGATGGTAACGCCTGTGATATCCACTTCCTGGAAAGAATCCAGTCCCAGCAGATTACAGGAAACGTTTCCCGTAATGGCAACAAGCGGGATAGAATCCATGTACGCGGTGGCAAGTCCCGTTGTGAGGTTGGTAGCGCCGGGACCCGAGGTCGCGATAACTACACCGGTCTTGCCCGTGGCGCGCGAGAAGCCGTCCGCCGCGTGGCACGCTCCCTGTTCGTGAGATGTGATGATATGGCGGATCTTGTCGCTGTATTTGTATAAGCTGTCGTAAATATTGAGCACGGCTCCGCCCGGATAGCCGAAAACGGTATCAGCGCCTTGCTCCAGAAGACATTCTATAATGATGTCAGAACCCGATAACTGCATTTTTAATGTTCCTTTCTCTCTGATCTGTAATTTGTCTGTATTTGCTGCTTCCGCTCTGCGGAAAGCGGCATTTTTAAATAATACATACCTGTTTATATTTTAACACATATCCGCTATGTTGTCAACGACATAATGTCGGAAATTTTGGCATAAAAACCTTAAAAAAATTTATTTCGGCGATTTGACAGATTTTGTTTAAAAATTTTGTATATTTTGTAACAAAAAATAACCGTTATTATTTTCGGCATAATAACAACGGAGCTGATTTTTTATGATAAATTATTTTAAGGGCGGAGTGATAGGTCTGCTCAACGGATTTTTCGGATCGGGCGGGGGCGTGCTCGCCGTGCCTGTGCTGGAGCGCGAAAGCTCGCCTAACGAGGCGCATGCTACTTCTGTTGCGCTGATATTTATTTTAAGTCTTGTGACCGCCGTTTTCTACGGCTTCTATGGGAATCTTGACTTCGGTACTGCCTGGGATTACGTTCCTTGGGGCGTGGCGGGAGCGGTCGCGGGTTCGGTCTTTCTCAAAAAAATAAAAGCGCAGTGGCTTAAGCGCCTGTTCGGCGCGGTGGTCACTGCCGCAGCAATAAGAATGTTGTTTTCATAGCGGTTGGGGGAATTTTATGAATATTTTGATAGGTTTTCTGACAGGGGTTTTGGCTTCTATGGGACTTGGCGGAGGTTTTATACTTGTCGTGTGGCTTACCATGTTCACGGGCGCGGAGCAGCGCGCGGCGCAGGGCGTGAATCTTTTGTTCTTTTTGCCTATCGCGCTGATCTCGCTGATAATACATCTCAAGAATGGTTTAGTGAACAAGAGCCTTGTGAAAAAGCTTGCTCTGGGCGGCATCGCAGGCGCGGTGACAGGGACATTCGCGGCGCAGCATATGAGCAATGACTTCCTGAGGACACTGTTCGCGCTGTTTTTGCTGGGGTTCGGTCTTAGGGAACTGTTTTCAGGCAGCGAAAAAGCTCTGTCCGATGTGTGAGACGTTTACGCGGGAGATCGTTTTATAAGTGATCAGGCAGCTCCTTAAGAAACTTTTTCAGCTGCCGCTTGTTTTTGATCACCGCTGTTTTTTCGGGGAACTCCAAAGCCGCGCGTTTGAACTTTTCGCGGCGCTTGGCGGTTCGTCCGTCAAACAGTACCCAGCGCGCGAACTCTCTGTCCAGCTTTTCTGCGCAGCCGTCCGCCATGTCAGGGCGCGTGCTTCCTTTAAAGCTGCGGTAACGCTTTAACACGCGCCCGAAGCAGACAAATCTGTTGAACAGCAGCATAATTATCAGGTCGGATTCTTCAAGGCGGCGCTTGAAGTGCAGTCCCGAATATGTTCCGTCGATCACCCATGAAGTGTTTTTGTCAAGAAAATCCGCGACGATCTGTTCCTTTTCCGGGCGTTCGCGCTCCTGCCAATCCGGCTTGTACTGAACTGTGTCCAGGTGCAGTACGGGGATATTGTAAAGCTCCCCGAGCTGCCTTGCGAGCGTGGATTTTCCCGCGCCCGAATATCCGAGTATCGATATTTTCATAGGCTGATGACTTCCTTTCGCTGCGCCGCCGCTCTTGACAAGCGGCGGCTTATTTGCTATAATATAAAATAAACTTTGTATTCGTTATTTTTCGGAGGATGTTATGAATTATAAACAGACAAAGCTGTTTTCGGAATTTCAATGTGTCGGCGGCAGCTGTGTGAATAACTGCTGCCATGACTGGTCTGTCCTGTGGAGCGGTGACGGTGTGGAGAAGCTCAAAGCGGCTTCAGACTGTTCGGAGAAGCTTAAGCGCCTTGTCCGGAGTGTGTTTGTTCAGTCTGACAACGGAAAGTACAATATCAAACTCAAGGAAAACGGCGATTGTCCTTTTCAGCTGGAGGATGGGCTGTGCATTATACAGAAGGAGCTTGGGGAGAGTTATCTTTCCGATGACTGCACGTTTTTTCCGCGAATAGGCTTTGCCGCAAGAAATTCCGTATACTGCAGCTGTGTTTTATCATGTCCCGCTGTTTTTCAAAAGCTGCTTGATGAGGAAAACGCTGCCGTTCTGCTGACTTTATCCGAAAAGCCCGATATCAGGGGTACAGTGCGTCAGTCGGCGGATCGGTCGGAGCTTGCGGCATTGCGCCCGGAGCTTAAATATCATAAAGAACTGCTGGAGTTTTTCTATGAGATCATTTCCGACAAGCGTTTCAGCACGGAGGTGAACATAGTGCGCGGAGCGCTGGCGGCGGAGAAGCTCTCCGAGACCGCCGCCACAGACGGAAAGATCGCCGGAATGATCGAGGATCTGAGGGAAGCGCTTGAAGAAGATGATGTGATCCGTGTTGTGGAGGAAGTTCATCCCGAGTATGAAGCGAAGCTGCGGATGTTTTCCGTTTATACGGAAAGTTTGTGCGGCAGTGCGCTTGCGGATCTTTTTAAGGACGGAGAGGGCAGGGCAGACGTGTCGGTATTCGCGTTTGCGGAGGAAAAGCTGGCGGCTTTGGTAAGGCCGTTTGGTTTCGGCAATATTGTTCTCGGGCTGCTTCTGGAGATGGAGGTTCCGTTCAGGTTCCGCAGCAAGTCTATTTATGAGAATTACTGCGAATTTGCCGTGGTTGCCGCAGTTGTAAAAATGACCGCTTTGTCGGCTGTGATAAACGATAAGCTGTCTATCGAAACGGGAAACAGCAAAACGCCCGAGCTGTACGGGATCGACCGTGTGTCGGGATTGTGTTCGTTTGTTATTCGGAGAGTGAATCAGAATATCGGCGCGGTCAGGACGCTGTTTGAACTTTTCAGTCCCGGCGGGATAACACCGCGCGATATTGCTATGCTGATAAAATAATACATATTGAAAAAACGGCGGCTTTCCGGAAAATAAGGAGAGCCGCTGTTGTGCTAATTCAGGTTCTTCCTCAGAATGATCTCAAGCGGCTCATTTAGCAATATAAGTGAGCCGCAATCCTTGTATCCGCGTTTTCGGTAGAAGTGCTGAGCCTGTTCGTTTGACAAGGTGGAGGTCAGCACGAGATCAAACCCCGCGGTGCGCATATCGTTTTCCCAGAGATCGCAAAGCGCCGTGCCGTACCTTTTGCCGCGCTCTTTGTCAACGATATACAGCATATTCATAAACGGCAGGTTATCCCAGAACAGTCCGAAGCGCAGCCAGCCAACTATTGTTTCGTTTGATTCCGCGATAAGGACACGACGGCATTCTATTATTCGTTTCAATTCATCGGGTGAGACATGCTCGTCCAATGCGGCGAGCGCGTTAAGATCCGTTTTTTCGGCAAATCTGATCATATTTTTGCTCCAATACAGTCTGAATCCGATCGGTTAAAATTCGTTTAAAAAGTTCTGCAAGCAGTCGGCGAATTTTCCGATATGGATCCCGTCTACAAACGAGTGATGAGCCTGAACGGAGACGGGCATTAAGATCCTATCACCGTTTTTATAATATTTTCCCCAATCAAACAGCGGTGAGGAATTTTCCTTATTTCCCGAATTTGTATGGGAAATATGTGTATATGTGACCCACGGAATAGCGGAGCACTGGAAAATGTTATTGGCGGGCGGTGCGGTGAAATATTCACGTTGTTCGTCGGCTGTTTTTTCAGCCAGACGGACATACTCCTCAAGACTGTCGGTCAGCGGCACGCTTACGACCTTGAAAAGCTCTGTTTCTTTATTGAGATAAGTAAACGAGGTATTGATCTTATCGTATAAGACCACTTTTCCGTTCAGAAAACGATATCGGAAATTCTCAATACTGTTGGCACATCTGCATACGGCGTATACCATTGCGAGGGTAAATGACAGCTTACGCTTCCTGATCTTTTCCAGGAAATTTGTAATGTTGATCTCAAATGTAACACAGAACATCGGTTCTGTGCAATTTCTGAAAATCCGGCAGTGCCTTGCCCTTTCCCAATCTGATTCGTCAACGATTTTGTATGATCCGGACATAGAACCCTCCACTGAAACAAAAAACCGCTCTCGAAAACTCGGGAGCGGTTTGCGTTATGCTTGTAATCGGTTGGATTACTTGAGCTCGATCTTAGCGCCAGCCTCTTCGAGCTTAGCCTTGAGCTCCTCAGCTTCAGCCTTAGATACGCCCTCCTTGATAGCCTTAGGAGCAGCCTCAACGAGCTCCTTAGCCTCCTTAAGTCCGAGACCGCAAACGTCCTTGACAGCCTTGATAACAGCCATCTTAGCGTCGCCGAAGGATGCGAGTACAACGTCAAACTCGGTCTTCTCCTCAGCTGCTGCGGCACCTGCGCCTGCACCTGCTGCGGGAGCTGCAGCAACAGCGGCAGCGGATACGCCGAACTCTTCCTCGAGTGCCTTTACAAGTTCGTT
>JAIEDJ010000316.1:0-8930 GCA_029068025.1 Oscillospiraceae bacterium
CTGGAGAATTTCCCCGAGCGTTACAACGCCGTTCCCGTATGGATAACGCACAGCGGCGAGTGGCATTACTTCGGCGGGGATATCTCCGATATTATCGCGGACAAGCTGCCCGGAAATTGTCCGCGCGTTATTTTTCCGCATGACAGAGGGGCGGACAGCCTGCTGCTTATCGGCGGAAACGGCAGCAGGATCCCGATAAGCGCGGCGCTTCCGATAATGCACGGCATGGGCGGCGAGGACGGCACATTGCAGGGACTTATCGAGCTTTCGGGTATCCCGGTCTGCGGCTGCAAAACATTATCCTCGGCGCTGTGCATGGACAAGCACCGTGCACACAGGATGATATCCGTTGAAGGGATATCCGTGCCGAATTCCGTTCTGATAAAAAGAAACGAAAATATTTCCGCCGAAGATATCCTCAAAAAAACGGGCTTGCCCGCGTTTGTAAAACCGCTTCGCGGCGGTTCGTCCTTTGGCATCACGCGGATCTCAAAAGCCGAAGAATTGAACAAAGCAACAGATCACGCGTTTTCTTACGACAATGAAATAGTTGTCGAACAGGCGATTGACGGCGTTGAGGTCGGATGCGCGGTGGTCGGCAATGAAGAACTTACGGTAGGCGAACCGGATATGATAAAGCTCTCGGGCGGGTTCTTTGACTTTGATGAAAAATATACTCTGAAAACCTCGCAGATACTCTGCCCCGCCCCGGTCTCCGACGAGCTTAAAAGCCGCATAAAGCAAACCGCAAAGACGATCTACAAAGCGCTTGGCTGCTCGGGCTTCGCGCGTGTGGATATGTTCCTTGATCCCTCGGGAGAGATATATTTTAACGAGGTAAACACGATCCCCGGCTTCACCGAGCACAGCCGTTTTCCCGGAATGATGAAGGCGGCGGGATTTGAGTTTTCGGAGATCCTCGAAAAGATAATCGACGCGGCGGTAATATCATGAGCCGCGCATGGGCTGAAATAGACCTCGCGGCGCTTGAGAACAACGTCCGCGTTCTGAGATCCATGCTTCCCGAACACACAAGGCTTATGCCCGCCGTAAAAGCAAACGCCTACGGTCACGATGAGGTATTGATCGCGCGGAAACTCAATGCTCTGGGGATAGATTCGTTCTGCGCCGCGTGTGCCGAGGAGGGCGTTCGGCTGCGTCGCGGCGGAGTACGCGGCGAGATCCTGATACTCGGCTACACAGCGCCCGAGGAATTCTATCTGCTGAAAAAATACAAGCTGTCGCAGACGGTCGTTGATCAGGAATACGCAAAGCTGCTTTGCGGCAAGGGGAAATTCCGCGTGCATATCGGTGTTGATACGGGTATGCACAGACTCGGGATACCGTGGGATAATTTTGATGAGATCGCCGAGCTGTTCCTTTCGGGAAATTTGCTGATCGACGGTATTTTCACACATCTTGCCGCCGATGATACCGCAGAGGGAAAAGACCGCGAATTTACCGAAATACAGGCGGCGCGTTTCAGGCAAGTGACCGGCGGACTGAACTCGCTGGGGTTTTATCCGAAAACTCATTTACAGTCAAGTCTGGGAGTGCTGAATTATCCCGAGCTTGCGGCGGACTATGCAAGGACAGGACTTGCGCTTTACGGCTGTGTTGACGGAGAGATCGGGAAAGCCCTGCTGCCCGTTCTCTCACTCAAAGCGCGTGTTTCCTCAGTGAGAACAGTTCTTCGCGGAGAATCCATCGGATACGGCACCGGCTTCGTGGCAGACCGTGATATGAAGATCGCCGCGCTCACGATCGGCTATGCGGACGGACTTCCCCGTGCATTGTCGGATGGCATAGGCGCGGTTCTCATAAACGGAAAACGTGCTCCCGTTGTCGGGAAAGTATGTATGGATCAGGCTATGGTTGATGTGAGCGGGATCGATGTTAGTCAAGGAGATACTGCCGTTGTCATTGGCGTGTCGAGTGATGAAAAGATCACCGCCTGTGAGATCGCGCGGCTTTGCGGTACCATACCGAATGAGATACTTGTAGGTATCGGAGAGCGCGTCAAAAGAATGATCAGGATCTGAGTTTTACCACAAAACTCGGATCTTTTCCTAATAGAATATAACAACGGACCCGCACTTGACAAACGCGCTATAATGTGTTATAATGAATTTATTGGATCACCGGGCGGCAAATAATACGATTTGCGGAGGAAGCAATGAAAGAAACACTGGAATTCAATCACAAAAAGCAATGCGGCTTGTGGCTGATATGTATCGGGATCGTGCTGATAGTGTCCGTTATTTTCGGCGGTGAGTTCCTTGTAAATCCGTTTGTGTTTCTGATAGGCTATTATACGAGCTTTTTTGGCGTAAATGTAAACAAAAAGGTCAGAGAAAAGCTCTCTCAGGGGAGTATCTCAAAGAAGCAGATCAAGATGATCTATGTTTCGATCGCCGCGCTGTTCGTACTGATGTTTTGTATTGCGGGACCGTTTATTCCGGGCTGGCATTGGCGAGAGATATGGCTGGGCGTGCTGATGGCAACGGCGGTTCATTTCTTCCTGTGGTTTTTTATTCACGGCTGGAGCATGGTAGTGTTGGGAGCGGTATGCGCGGTCATCGCAGCGGCGGGTTATATATTCGCAAGCGTATCGATCCCGATCATCTGTATTGCCGACGCAGCCGCCAAGCTGATATGCGGAGTATATTTACTGTTTATCGCGAAACCTTCAAAATTTATCCCTAAGACGAAAAATAGCAAGTGAACAGATAGTAGACATTTAAACGCAAGAAAAGCCCCCCAATTTTAATACGCGCCCGTGGCGGAACTGGCAGACGCGCCGGATTTGGGCAGCATTACTACAGTGGAATTTTTCCTGCGACTGTCGGGCAGGTAAAAAATCGGCAGAAAAATAAATATGCGGGTATGGTGAAACTGGCAGACACGTTGGATTTAGGTTCCAATTCCGAGAGGAGTGCAGGTTCAAGTCCTGTTACCCGCACCAATGCTTCGCAATTGCCAATTAATTTCTCCGCGATTTTCCTTCTTACAAGGTTTGCGGAGATTTTATTTGGCTATGCGCCAATGACTGCTCTAAAGGCCTTTTCAGAGCGTATTTTACATTATGGATTACTATAAAACATTACCGAATTGAGGCGAGTTGATGGCATACGAAAATAACCACTATATACCGCGTTTTATACTGCGGCAATTTGGTGAATACTTAAATGTGTACAATGTCAAAGACGGTTCTCTTTGCATCGGTGAACGTACAGATCACATTTTTGCCGAAAGAAAGATATATCCCTCCGATCTTGAAAAAGATATAGGATATAAATTGGAATCTCCCTTTGCAAAACTTTTCCATAATAAATTGATGTCCGGCAAGCCCGGAGATAAAATCGTTTTGACAAGAAAAGAAATACTGCTGATGAAAAGATTTTACCTTTTGGAAACGATCCGTGTTACATCAATGGCAGAAATTACAAAAAAAGAGAAGGCGCTTTCGGGATTTTATTCTTCCCTTTTTTCGGATTTCAATGAAAAGTTGATTCCCGATGAAACCACAACCGACAGATGGCTCAGAAACATCAGAGTAGTTATCGAATCGGAAGATCTTATACAAATCTCAAAGCATCCGTTGTGTACTTATGAGGTGTTGAAATGGTCATTCATATTGAATTCCGGTTATTTCGCATTCTGGGACTGCGCAGGATCCGGTGTTGACTTCCTGATCTCCGACATCGGTATGACATCGGAGGTGGAACCATCAATGCTGACAGACGGATATGAGCACACTAAGAAAGATTATCTATATAAGCTTTTTGAGCGAGAAACAAATATATTCAAAAAGGATGCCTATCAAAGACTTCTATCAGCTCAATCTTTATTCTATGAGAATTTTTATATGTATCCGCTGTCAAAAAACCGTATGATCGTTACAGTTAATCCGTTTTTCAGTTTATATGACAGAAAAACAAAACTCACAAAACCAATTGGCATTTGGCCGACTCAAATCAGCGACAAACGCCTGCTCGAAAAAAATGAATCACCAAAGCTTGTTACAATTATGGGAAAACCGCTTTGTAAAGATGATGACGAGTTTTCTTATACGATCCAACGTGTGAAGCCGGAAGACGCGGAATATATAAATATGCTTATGTTGAATCGAATAGATACCTATATGGGATATTCGGATTGGAAACACATAGAATCCAGCGTAAAAAGATATATTGATTTTCACAACAAAATTAAGATGAAACCACCGATTGACTATAAATCTCTTACGGAAAAAGCGAGATAATATCGGTGTCTTGCCCTCAGGAAACGTCAGGCAGCGAACCTATCCTCGAAATAAATCGAAAGCTGCGCATAAGCCAATCCACAGTCATGGACAGTCATCTGTTCCGCGTGATCGCAATGGCAAAGGTTTAATGAAAACACATAGATATGAGCCAACTTGATTTTGTTGGCTCATTCTTATTGGGTGGGACAACCTTCCGCTAATTTGTAAATTTATCTCTATTAAAATCCCCATTAAACTCCAGCACCACATCGATCCCGCCGTCCTCAGCGTTGAACACCGTTCTTTCCTCGGAATCGATATCGGGAAAATACGTTTTGTTTGCCGTTTCGTCGATCTTGTAAAATCTCAAGGTCAGATACAAAAAACTAATAGAAAGAGGCAAGACTGCAAGGGCTGTCATAAGATGCTCCGCAGTATAGAAAAGTGCGATCTTCTTTGATGTATAACCGAGTGCTTCCAATACGCCAATAGACTGTATCTGATCCTGTATATCGCCTGCGATCAACTTCTCCTTATCGGAGAGCTGACTGCAGGCGTTTTTTTATTTCGCTTCCGTCAGCTTAAATCGAATATCCCGCAGCGTTATCCCGTCACCGCCAAAGTACAGTCTGCATACCAAAAAGCGTGAGTATAGCAAGGTCTCGCGTGTTATTGATCGGAACTCGCCGCCCGTGCCGCTGAACGTAAACACCGCAGCGGGAAAGCCCTGCTTAAACAGTGTGATCGGTGTCTGCGCCGTATCGCTCAAGCCCGAAGCGGCAGTGAGAGTTACCGAGTACGTGCCCGGCTTGTCAACGTCCAGCGCGAACACGTATGCCGTTCCGCGCTCGGCGGTGATACCGCTCAGGTCAAGCGTCAGCTCGCCGTTTTCGGTCGGGTAAAACGTCACATCATCGGCAGTGAAGCTCTCGTCGGAATACGGGCGGTTGATTATCCCGATCTCGGGAGCGGTTCCACGGAGCCGTTTCAGCGCACGGCTGTTCAGCAGCACACGGCAGACGTTGGCGGCGCTCCGCTGAAGTTCGCCGCGCGTGAGCGTTCCCGAATTCAGCGAGGACAATGTGTTGTCGTCCGTGAGATTTTTCGAGGAATCGGGACAGCACATATACACGTCGTTCTGAGCGCGTATCATAGCCGCGAAATTGTTCCCGCGCGGTTCCTCGCCGCGGTCGTTGATACAGCTCCACCAGTCGGTCATCACAAATCCGCTGAAGCCCCACTCGCCGCGGAGTATCGTAGTGCAGAGGTCATAGTTTCCCGCCGTCCACAAGCCGTTGAGAGAGCCGTAGGTAGTCATCACCGCAGCCGCTCCGCCCTCCTTGACGGCGATCTCAAAGCCCTTGAGATAGATCTCGCGGAGCGCTCTTTCGGAAACGACGGAATCGACCGTTCGCCGTCCGCTTTCCTGATTGTTGGCAGCAAAGTGCTTGATCGTGCCCTCTGCGCCGCCTTTATGCAGCCCCCGGAGCTGTGCCGCCGCGATCCTGCCCGTAACCAGCGGATCCTCACTGTAATACTCAAAGTTGCGTCCGTTGAGCGGGTGGCGGTGGATATTTATTCCGGGACCGAGAAGGAAGTCAACATTGTTGGCGGCGATCTCCAAACCCGCAAGCGAGTACAGCCGCTCGACAAGCTCGGGGTTGAATGTACACGCGAGCAGTGTGCCGTTCGGCAGACTGAACGCTTTAGTGCCGCAGTCAAGCCGCATACCGGATGGACCGTCGTCGCAGCAGCCTGCGGGGATCCCGAAGCCTTTTAGACTTTCGAACGCTCCGCCGAACGCGGAAGCCGTACCGGGAGTAACGCGCGGACTGCCCATTCCCTCTCCGCGTATAATACACGACAGATCGTCGTCGGAAAGCTGTGCGATAAACTCGTCCATGGTATGAACCCCGTCCGCAATGTCGGCGAGTTTTATCCCCTTGTCGCCGCTGTATGGGATCTCCTTTGGAATATTGTCCGCGCGGCGCTTGCTCATATCCGTTTCGGCAAGCGGAACAGGCTCGATCAAACCAATTATCCGTCCGTTCTCCGATGCTGCCTTTATCCGCTCAAACGGCAGCACCGGAGCAAGCGCCTCGGAAAGCTGCTTTACAACGCGTTCGCCGAGCGTAACGGAAAGCGCTTCCGCTGCGCCGCGCACATCGGTACCGACATAAAATCTGTACTCGCCGCCCTCGAGAACATAGCACGACTTATGCCCCGTAACGCCGCCGTCGTCATAGCTTGCCAGCTCGTCAAACGGTATCTCAAAGCGCAGACATTCCGATTCTCCGGGCGCGAGGAGCTTTGTTTTCTTAAAAGCGCAGAGTGCGCAAAGCGGTTTTCCGAGCCTGCCCTGCGGCGCGCCGTAATAGATCTGTACGGTCTCTTTTCCTGAACGGTTCCCTATGTTCTTCACGGTCACATTTATCAAAGCCGCCGCGCCATTTTCCTCGGCGGAAACGTTCAGCTCAAACTCGGTATACGACAGCCCGAACCCAAATGGATACAGCACCTTTTCGGGAACGAATGTCTCAAAGTATCGGTACCCGACGTATATATCCTCGCGATAGAACACGCGCTCAGTGTTTCCGAAATTCGCGTCGGACGGATAATCGGAGACTGCCGCCGCTATCGTATCGGTGAGCTTTCCGCACGGACTTGTTTTTCCGGTAAGCACGTCCGCCGTACCGAGACCTCCGATCATACCGCCCTGCCACGCGTATACCACCGCGTCGGGCTTGATCACCTGCACCCGGCTCATATCGATAATGCCGCCGACGTTCAGCAGTACGGTCATTTTCCTGAAATGAGCGCGAACCTTTTTCAGCATATCAAGCTCCGTTTCCGTGAGCCGATAGGAGCCCTCGCTGTCGGTCTGATCCTGTTCCTCGCCCGCAGTTCTTCCGATAATGCAGAGCGCCGCCGCTGATTTTTCGGCCGCCCTTGCCGCAAGCTCGTCCGAGATCGGCATTTCCTCCTGTGACCAAGGCTCACCGCCCCAGCCTACGCCCTTGTTGAACGGGTGATCCTTCTCCCACTCGGCATAGACCGCGCTAAGCTCCTCGTTTAGTGATATTCCGCACTCGCGAAGCCCCTCCGGTATTCCGTAAACGCGTTCTACGTTCACCATGCCGCCAGAGCCTGTGCCGCTTTTGTAATAGTTTGACTGTATGCGTCCGAAAACCGCAAGATTCTCGTTTTTGTCCAGCGGCAAAGCATCGTTGTTTTCCAGAAGAACTATACCCTCCGCGACAGTCTCTCGCGCCGCCTCGGTATATTCGTTCCAATCGAGTATCAGCTTGTTCATTCGATACCTCCGAAAGCCGATCAGTCGGTCTCGCTCTTGAACTTATCGCGTACCCACCGTCCCTGCTCGCTGAGCTCGCCGTCTTCCCAGCCGTACAACTTGGAACAGCCGCTTTGAATGATCGAGCTTGATTCGTTTTTGTTGGCAAGATTCCAGCACATATAGCTTACATTGTAACGCGAGATCATATCATACCACGCGTTGGCTTGATTAATATCCACCCAGCCGTTTCCCGAAGCGTCACAGATACCGAACTCGCTTACAAACACGGGAAGTCCGCTGTTTATGCAGCCTTCCATTCTCGAACGCAGCCAATCGGTGTGAGTTGCCGCGTAGAAGTGAAGCGCGTACATAACGTTTTCGAAGTCCAACGGAGAAGCGGCTGCCTGGTCTATATCCTGGCTCCAGGTCGGAGTGCCGACGATGATCACGCTGTCGGGATCATTAGCTCTGATGATCGGAATGATCTCGTTCGCGTAGGACTTTATATCGTTCCAGGAAGAACCGCTGTTAGGCTCGTTGCAGATCTCGTAGATCACATTCCCGTTATCGGCGAACAGCCTTGACATCTCATCAAAAAATTTCTTTGCTTCTTCCTGATAAGTCCTCGGGTCGCGCTCGCTGAGAATATGCCAATCGACGATAACGTACATTCCGAGCTGTGTTGCGCAGTCAACGCCGTTTTTAACGAGGGACTTCAGCCACTCCTTGTCGCCGCCCGTACAGTAGCCGCCGCCTTCGGCGGTGTACATCGCAAGCCGCACGCAGTTGGTGTTCCAGTCGTCGCGCAGGAACCTGAACGTATCGTAATTCACATAGTCGGGGAACCACGCCAGACCGTGTGTAGACATTCCGCGAAGCTGGAATTTTTCGCCGCGCTGATCTACAAGATCGGTACCGTTTACCGAGAGAACACCGTGCTTTGCGAACGGCGTATCGCCGACCGGCTCGGGTTCGGGAGCGCTTGTTGTTGAACTGCTTTCCGCGCTGCTTTCTGAGCCTGAGCTGTCGTTATCCGACGAGCTGCTCTCATCTGAGCTGCTTTCCGTCGAGCTGTTCTCCGATAAACTGCTTTCGTCGGAGACTGTCTGCGTTGTGCTGCTCGATTGGTCGGGCTTTGAACCGCTTGTTTCCGAATGGTCTGCACAGCCCGTCAGCAATAACGAGACCGCGAGCACTGCCGATAAAAATATCTTTGCTTTCATAAATAACCTCCGTCAAAAACAAATCAAAACAACCTGTTAATTTGATTTCAATCAAGCTGTTTTGCCATGTGCTGTTGGGATCTGATCTGCCTGATCCGATTTAATTATAACATAAATTTCAACGCCGGATCTTGCTAAGCAAAATCAATTTAATGTTTCAATAAAA
>JAIEDJ010000316.1:9030-28647 GCA_029068025.1 Oscillospiraceae bacterium
TTGCCGCAAGGCGAAGCCGGCAGCGCCAACAGGCGCTGCAAAACCGCATCAGCGGTTTCCGGCAATTTTATTATAACACAAATTAATGCGCCGAAGGCGCAGCGGCACGAAGTGCCGTCTTTTCGCGAAGCGAAAACAATTTATGTTTCAATAAAATTGCCGCAAGGCGAAGCCGGCAGCGCCAACAGGCGCTGCAAAACCGCATCAGCGGTTTCCGGCAATTTTATTATAACGCATTTATCGTGCTTTGTCAACGCTATTTGGGAATTTTAACGCACAAAATTTAACATTGTGGGGCATAAAACAACTGTTTACAAATCCGGAATACTTTATAGTTTTATCAAATAAAATATGCGGCTTGCCCGCCGCCTTGCGCTTAGAAAAAACACTTGACAAAACGGCGCATTTGTGGTATAATGCAACTATACTGTGGGCGCGGCAAGAAAACTGTCGGAAATTGTTGTAACAGCACAAACGATCGGTTCGGGTATGACCGTATCCACCGCTTGACAAAGGGAAATGTCGCCAATTACAGCGGCTGATTTTTTTATTAGCCGCAGCTCCGCAAAAATGCTCGCGGAGCGATCTTCAGTATGATGTTTATCATACAGAAGATCAGCTTGGTCATAATTTCACGGCGCGTATAAATTAAGCGAGGTCTGTTTAAGATTTCGCTTTTTCACACAAAGAAGATAAATCTTTTTGGTCACGATTCCGCTAAAACGGCGGTTCGGAGTTGACAGGGAGATGCGATATGAAGAACATTTCAAAAAATAAAAAGGCATTTGCCCGAAGAGAAGGAGCAGTGTGTACCGCGAACAAGGTGTGCGCTGCCTTCACGCGGAGAATTGCGGCTTTGATGATATGCCTGACCCTCGTTCTATCGAATTTTACAACGGTGTTTGCTGATGGCGTACCCGCTCACAACCGGACTGTCAAAGCCGGCATTTTCAGCTTTGACGGCTATCACATGAAGGACAGTGACGGCAGGCTGACAGGTTATGGCATTGAATTTCTGAACCTTGTTTCCGAGTATTCCCGTTTGAATTTCCAATATATCGGCTATGACAGAGCCTGGGGCGAAATGCTCGATATGCTGGAAAAAGGTGAGATCGACGTGGTGACGTCGGCGAGAAAAACTCCCGACCGCGAGGAAAATTTCCTTTTTTCGCTGCCTATCGGAAGAAACCATACCGTGCTTTCCATCAAGCTCGGCAACTCGAAGATCCTCCGCGGCAGCTACAATACCTACAACGGAATGACGGTCGGTCAGCTGACGGGAAGCAGTCAGAATGAAAGCCTGGTAGAATTTGCCGAGGAAAAAGGATTTTATTACCACACAAAGGAATACGGCAGTTCGGAGGCTCTTGAGGCCGCTCTCCAGAACGGCGAAGTCGAAGCGATCCTTTCAAGCGATCTGAGAAAAGCCCAAAACGAAAAGACGCTGGATATCATCGAGAGCGCGGACTTTTACGCTATAGTCAGGAAGAACGATACAAAGCTGCTTGACGAGATCAATTACGCCATTGAGCAGATGGACATCAACGAAGGCGACTGGAAAAACGAGCTGTTTTATCGGTACTATGGACCGGTTTATTCTTCTGCGCTCTCCTTTACAGAGCGTGAGACAGAGTATATACGTCAGGTCGTTTCGGGAGAGAAAACCATCACTGTGACCGCTCTCGGCGACAGGGCTCCCTATTCCTATACGGAGGACGGAAAATTAAAGGGTATCCTGCCGGATTATTTTGCCGCGGTCATGGAGCTGTCCGGGCTGCCTTATGATGTAGTTGTCCCGAAGAACAAAGACGATTACCACGCTCTTGCCGGCACAAACGCTGTAAATGTGATCATTGACAAGATCAGTTCCGACGATATTATCGAGAACGCCGTATACCGCGGCTTTAATACGAACAGCTATATGACAGTTGGAATGGCAAAAGTGACCAGGCAGGATTTTAACGGCGATATCAAGAAGGTCGCCGTGTCGGATTCTCAAGGCAAGGACGTTATTCAGCGTGAATTTCTGGATGGATACGAAGTTCGGAACTATCCCACCGGCGAGGATGCCATGCGCGCCGTTCTTAACCGCGAGGCGGACGTTGCATATGTATACACCTATACCGCGCAGTTATTTGTAAATTACGATCCGACCAATTCTCTGTATTACAGTATGCTGAACGGTATGCGCACGCAATTCCATATGTATGTCAGCGAAGAAACCGATCATGAGCTGGTCACCATACTCAACAAATGTATCAGGCAGATGTCCGAAGATTCGCTCAATCAGCTGGCTTCAAAGTACACCTCCTATTCGATCGGAAGTATGAGCATTCTGCAGTATATAAAGGCAAATCCCGGAATGATGCTCTTGTTGTTCTTTGTATCAGCCTTTACCGTTTGTATTATCCTCGTGCTTTGTCTGCGGGTTCGGTGGAACAAGAAGCTGCTGCTAACAACGGAGCAGTCAAACAAGAAGCTGGGAGAGCAGCTCTCCATTGTTGAAGCGCTGAGCCGTGACTATACAAACGTTTTCGCGGTCAACGAAAAGCGCGCTTCCGCTCGTATCATCAAATTAGAGGGCTATGTGACCGAGGGACTGAAAAAGGGATCGACCGAGGAACACAGCTATGCTCCCATTCTTGATAATTATATCCGCAGCCGCGTTCATCCCGAGGATCAGCAGGAGCTGGCACAGGCGCTCTCGCTGGACAACATCAGGGAGAAGCTGACCGAGGGCGATGAATATCTGGGAAGCTACCGCATATTGGACAACGGAGAGATCCATCATTTTCAGTATACTTATCTGAAGATCGAAAACAGTGAACAGGGGCATGAAGATTTTATCCTCGCGGGTTTCCGTAATATTGACGAGGTTATCCGCAATGAGCAGGAGCAGAAAAACGTTCTGGCGGAGGCGCTGGCGCAGGCTCAGTATGCCAACAGCGCAAAGACCAAGTTCCTGAACAATATGTCGCATGATATCCGCACGCCGATGAACGCGATCATAGGATTTACGTCCCTGGCGGTCACTCATATCGACAACAAGGAACAGATACGCGGTTATCTCAGCAAGATCATGACGTCGGGAAATCATCTGCTCAGTCTGATAAACGACGTTCTGGATATGAGCCGAATCGAAAGCGGCAAGGTCAAGATCGAGGAAAAGGAGACCAGTCTCCCCGAGATCATGCACGATCTGAAAACCATTGTACAGGCTGATGTGAAATCAAAGCAGCTTGAATTTTACATTGATACTCTGGACGTGACAAACGAGACTATCATCTGCGATAAGCTCCGTCTGAACCAGGTGCTTCTGAACATTCTGAGCAATGCCATGAAATACACGAAGCCGGGCGGTATGGTCAGCGTCCGTGTTATCCAGACAGCCGAAGCGTCGGAGGGCTGCGCCGAATACGAATTCAAGGTCAAGGATACCGGCATAGGTATGAGCAAAGAATTCCTCAAGCACGTTTTCGAGCCCTTCGAGCGCGAACAGACATCCACTGTGAGCGGCATTCAGGGAACCGGTCTGGGACTTGCCATCACCAAAAACATCGTGGATATGATGGGCGGTACTATCACCGTGGAAAGCGAAGAGGGAAAGGGCTCGGAGTTTACCGTGAACTTCCGTTTCCGTATCGCCGACGATCCTATGGAGACGCCGCGTCTTGAGCAGCTTGCCGATCTCAGAGCGCTTGTGGTGGATGATGACGTGAATACCTGTGTCAGTGTCAGCAAAATGCTCTCCGCCATCGGTATGCACCCCGACTGGACGACGCTTGGAAATGAAGCGGTCATCCGCACGGAATTTGCCCTTGAGCAGAACGAGCCTTACAGCGCGTATATCATCGACTGGCTGATGCCCGACATGAACGGCATAGAGCTTGTCCGCCGTATCCGCAGAGTTATCGGAGATATGACCCCGATAATTATACTGACCGCCTACGACTGGTCGGATATCGAGGAAGAAGCGAGAGAGGCGGGCGTGACGGCGTTCTGCTCCAAACCGATCTTCCTCTCGGAGCTGCGGAGCGTCCTGGCGGCACCGTATATTGATAAGGAAAGCGCAGAGAAAACGCCGGATACGCCCGAGCAGCAGCGCTTTGACGGTACAAGGCTCCTGCTGGTGGAGGACAATATGCTGAATCAGGAGATCGCGCAGACGATCCTGGAGGGCGCTGGTTTCATTATCGATACGGCGGACGACGGAAGCGTAGCCGTAGAGATGATGAAGGAGAAGCCCGCGGACACATATAAGCTGATCCTTATGGACGTTCAGATGCCCATTATGAACGGCTACCAGGCAACGAGAGCCATTCGGGCGCTGGAAGATCCGATAAAGGCGGCAATCCCGATAGTGGCCATGACTGCCAACGCTTTCGACGAGGACAGAAAAGAAGCCATAGAATCCGGAATGAACGGTTATGTGCCCAAGCCAATAAACATTGAACAGCTTATGAGTACGCTGGAGGGGATCATAAATGAGCAGACGGATAGTTAACATAATAAAAGCGATCCTGCCATTGCTGTTTTTATACGCCGCGTATTGGTTTATAGGATTTATTCCGGTCACCGGTATTTATTATCCGCAAAACCTTGCCGTTTACAGCGAGTCGATCACAATATTCGGTATTATAGCCTTTATTCTGACTTTTCTGGTCATTGCCGTGGGAGTATTCAACATACGCAGCGCAAAGCGGCTGGGTCTGATATTCCTTATTTACCAGCCTATAAAGCTTATCGTCGATCTGACAGGCACGGCTTATGAGAACAGGCAGCTTTATGTTTTTACCTTTTATTCCGTAAATTTTCTCACCATCTTTCTTTGTATCGGAACGGCGGTCGTCATTCTGAAAAACAAAGAAGACGCTCGGGTTTGGCATACGGGTCTTGCCAAATTTCTGCTCCGCTGTATACCCGTCACGCTGATAAGCATACTTATTCCGATATTGGAAAACATAATAGTGCTCCGGGTATTGGATCAGACGCTGCCATACGGCGCGGAAGAAATATTCAACACCATTATTATTGTTATGTCTGTTACGAGCGCGGCTTTGACGATCATGCTCGGGATATTTATGCGGCTCACCGGAGCAGCATTTGACTGCGGTAACAAGCTGATATCCGTCGAAGCCTTAAAACCGCTTATTTTTTCAATATTGTTTTCAATTGCTATTCCGATCGTTCGGCAGCTTATTTTGCGGATATCGCAGTGGATGTCAGCGATCCCGGGAATCGCATAAGCGCGGATCCGATCACGGCCGGCTTTTGAGTAAGGGAGATTCCGATGTTAGGCAAGTTGACTTTCGGTCAGTTTATTGGTGGAGCGACAATTACAGAAACGATCATTTTTTTGTCGTATATATTGATTTGCGCCGCGTTGTTTAAAAGGCGGTTTTCGCAGCGTGTGACCATGCTTGCCTTCGGTGCGACGGGGATCGTTATCGCGGGATTGAATACAACAGTCATGCTGTCGGGCGAGGAAAACCTCATGCTTACGCTGCTGCCGCTGACGGCATATCTTCCGTTTTCGGTGCTGATGTACTTTCTGTCGGACGGCGGCATATTTGAAACTGCGGCGGTCTGCTCCATCGGAACACTTGAAGTGCTGATCCTGAAATCATTGCGAAAGATACTGGCATCCACTATGAACGGAATAATATTAAATGCGTTCGTCACGCTTGCGGCGGCAGGGCTTGTTTTTATAGCGTTTCGATTCATCGGCAGGCCGTTCCGTTTCTGTTTTATTGAAAACCGGCAAAACCGACTGATGTCCGTCTGGGGCAGCTTATGCCTGCCGATAAGTATGATCTTTCTGATGATATCATATTATCTTAACAGTACGATCAATGGGATCATGCTGATCTTTACTATGCTGATCGCGCTTTCGGTTTTCTTTATCATTGCAAGTCTGCTGAACTCGTCGGCGGAGCTTATGCGTGTAAAGCGTTCGGAAAAGGCGCTGTCCGAATATATCAACGTTCAGCGGCGCAGCTATGACAGGGTGATCCGAAAAATGGAGGTGATCCGCGAATACCGTCACGATATGCGGCACCAGCTCGCGGTGATCGAGGGGCTTGCAAAGCAGGGCGACTGCGGCAAGATTATCGAGTATACATCGAATCTGAACGGTTCATTCGGCAAGCTTGAAAGCGTTAATTACTGCAGCAATCCCGAGATCAACGCGGTGCTGTCTGAATATATCGGCCGTGCGGAGGACGCGGGGTGCAGAATAACGCAAAAATTCGTGCTGCCCGAAATGCTTCCCTTTGAGGAAAACGATATGTGCCTCATACTGGCGAACGCCATAGAAAACGCGATAAACGCCTGCTCCGAGCTTCCCGAGGAAAAGCGGTACATAAATATTTCGGCGGAGTATGCGGACGGCCGCAGACTTCTTGTTTCGGTGGAAAATCCCTGCTTACATACGCTTGAGTTTGACGAAGAAGGCTTGCCCGTCAACGGCGGGCGCCCGCAATACTCCGATGAACACGGCATAGGGCTTCGCTCGGTAAAGCGCATTGCGGAAAAGTATAACGGATTTCTGCGCTGTATGCTTGAAAACGAAAAATTTGTGTTCCAGGCAGCGATGTTCTATGATAATAATACTCACAGAGGTAATGAACGGAACACAAGATCCGTGAGCATACCAAAGCGTGCGGTATCCTCGGCATTGGGTCTGGGCCTAGGAACGCTGATCATGCTGAATGTGCTGCCGTCCGCGGCAGAGGCAGCTTCATCTTTGCTTTCGCTGAATATCCGCACGATATGGAGCATGGATCTCGGTTGGGGCAGCAACTCGATAAATGTTCAGACTCCCGAATTCGGCGGAAACGGTTCCGAAGAGATGAACAGCGCGGTTAAAAACTACACCGATGAAGCGAAGGAAAAGTTTATGTGGTATTTTAACCGAAGATACAACGGCTATGTGGCGGAGGATATGAAGTACACCGTTATCCGCGACGACGAGACGTATTTTATCGCGGAGTTCAATGTAACGGTAAACGCAGGCGGCTCAATGGATTACGGGCGTTGGATAGTCTATGACAAGAGCGCGGGCAAGGTGCTGACGCTTTCCGATCTGTTTAAGGACGGCAGCGATTACATCGGAGTAATAAGCGCCGAGATACTCAAAGAGATGAACGAGAAAAACGGCAAATTCGGCTACGGCTACTTTGTTGACGGCGAGGACGCGTTTACCAAGATAAGTGAGGACGCGGATTTCTATATTGATTCCTTTGACAGGCTTGTTATCGTTTTTGACGAATACGAGGTCGCGCCCGGATCTATGGGCAGCCCGAAATTTTTTATTCCGAACAGTGTTTTGAAGGATATTGCGAGGTGGATAGATTGATAGAAATAGCGCTGTGCGATGATAACGCCGAGGATATTGAAACGATCAGGCCGCTTGCAGAGAGGTTCGCTTCGGAGCATACGGATATCCCCTTGCGGCTGAGTGTGTTCGACTCGGCGGCGGAGCTGCTAAAGTCCGCTGAAAATAACGGCGGCTTCGACTTGTATATTCTCGATGTGGTGATGCCGGAAATGTCGGGGATACAGCTTGCGGAAATGATCCGCAGCCGCGGCGAGCACGCGGAGATAGTGTTCCTGACCGTATCGCGTGACTACGCGGTTGACGCTTTTTCGGTGTACGCCTGCGGATATTTGCTTAAACCGGTCCGCAAAGAGCAGTTTGACGAAACTGTGCTTCGGGCGGTCCAGAAGCTTGCCCGGGAGAAAAGCGAGGTGCTTGCGGTAAAAACAAAGGAAGGCTTGAGAAGAATACCGCTGCATAAGATCGTGATGATAGAGAGCTTCAACCACACACGCGAGATCACAATGACGGACGACAGTGTGCTGAAGACCTCCGCTACTCTTTCGGAGCTGTTCGGGCAGCTTGGCGGTTACGAGAACTTCTATATGCCGCACCGCGCGTATATCGCGAACCTGGATAACTCGGTGGGTATAGTACGCTACGATCTGCTCATGCTCGGAAACCGCCGCATTCCGATACCGAAAAATCAGTTTGTAGCTGTACAGAAGATCGTTCAAAATCACTTTTTCAAGAAAAAAAATATATAAAAAAGCGCTCACAAAACGATCAAATCGTTTCGCAAGCGCTTTTTATGATTATTCACTTCGCGCGTTTGTCAAACGTAATATTGAGCCTGCGCCCGGAACATCTCCGAATAAATGCCGCCGTCGAGCTTTACAAGCTCGTCGTGCGTTCCCAGCTCCTTGATCGTGCCCTCGCTGAACACGGCTATTCTGTCGCAGAACCTGCAGCTTGACAGCCTGTGCGAGATATACACAGCCGTTTTGCCGCCCACAAGCTCATTGAACCTGCAGTATATCTCGTACTCCGCCACGGGGTCGAGCGCCGCGGTCGGCTCGTCAAGGATCACCACGGGCGCGTCCTTATACAGCGCCCGCGCTATGGCGAGCTTCTGCTGCTCGCCGCCCGAAAGCTGAACGCCGTCGCGGTCAAATTCGCGAAACATCAGGGTATCGCGCCCCTTCGGGAGCGAATTTATTTTGCCCAGCAGCCCGACCTTTTCAAACATAGCGTCGGCAGCTTCGTCGCCGGCCTCTGCGCCAAGAAGCACGTTGTCCTTCGCTGAAAACGACAGCAGTTTGAAATCCTGAAATACCACCGAGAACAGCTTCATATATTCGTCGTAATCATACTCACGGATATTCACGCCGTCTATAAGGATCTCGCCCTCGTCGGTGTCGTAAAGCCTGCACAGCAGCTTGATAAAGGTTGTCTTTCCCGTGCCGTTAAGCCCGACTACCGAAAGCCGTTCGCCCGCCTTTATGGTTATGGAAACATTTTTCAGAACCTGCACTCCCGTGTTCGGATAAGAAAAGCTGACGTTTCGAAACTCTATCTCGTGCGGAGTTTTCAGATCCTCAAAACGGCGGTTGCCCTTTTGCAGCATAGGCGGATATTCCATCAGCTTAACGACCTCATATCCGTAATTGCAGAGCTTGACTATATCCTGATACCCGAAAACAGCGCCCTGTACCGAGCTGTTGAGCGTACTTCCCGCCGAGACGAGCTGCGAAAATGTTCCGATAGTGATCTTTCCGAAAATAGCCAGTGCGCCGAGATAAAGATAAGTACCGAAATCGCGTATCGCCGTAACGGCGGTATCGAGAATATCCAGCGGAAATTTTCGGTTTTCCCTGTCCTCATTGAACGCCATGATACGGTCAGCCTGCTCGTTGGATTTTTTAATGAGCGTATCCGCCGCGCCGTACAGCCGAACGTCCTTTCCGAAGCGAAAATCCTCCAGCTCACGCAAAACATATCTTAGTATCCGCTCCACCTTTGAAAGCTCGCCGAAATACTTGATCTCGATCTTGTTCTTGCGGCTGTTTATCACCGCCGAGACCGCCAGCAGCACCGCAATGATAAGAAGCATCCACGGGGCATTGAACGCCAGCACCGTCACCGCTCCGAATATTTTCAGCGCGTTTGTGATTATCGTGAAAAACGCCGTAGAGATCCCGTATACTCCGTCGGAATAGTCCAGTCCCTCGCGTCCGCGGTTTATCTGGTCGAGCGCGTCCTTGTTCTCGGTCAGCGCGAAATCTATTTCCATGCAGCGCTGCGAGATATCCTCGGCAACGAAATTATAGAATTTGTGCGAGTACTTTTTCAGATGGTTGGACAGCACGGAGTTTACCATTGACACACCGACTTTCAGTGTTATCATCAGTACCGCATAGGTGATCACCGTTTTCGCGCTGCGTTCGGGGCTTATCAGCGAGTCCATGAGCAGCGGCATAAAGATTATCTCGGGGAACGGTACGGCAGCGCCGATGATCACATTCACCGCCGAGAGGATAAAATAAGCCTTGTCGAACTTCCATGCGGCGGGAAAGAAGTATTTCAGCGTTTTTCTTACCGTATGCCCGCGTTTCTCGTTCTTTTTGGGAAAATTACTCATGAACGGCCCCTCCTTTTTTTGCGATCATCTCGGAGGGCGTTTCGTCATCTATGTAATACTGCGCCTGAACGCGGAACATCTCCGCATACGCGCCGTTCTTTTCAAGCAGCTCCTTGTGAGTGCCGTACTCCACCATTTCTCCCGCGGCGAACATAGCGATATTGTCGCAGAAGCGCGTGGAGGAGAGCCTGTGCGATATGTACACAGCCGTTCTGTCTCCGATCATTCCGTCAAAGCTCTGATACAGACGGTGCTCCGCGAGAGCGTCCAGCGCCGCCGTGGGTTCGTCGAGGATCACTATCGGCGCGTCTTTATACAGCGCTCTTGCCAGCGCGAGCTTCTGCTTCTCGCCGCCCGAGAGATCAACGCCGTCGTCATACAGAACCTTCAGAATTTCGGTGTCCATTCCGTTCGGGAGATCGTCCAGCTTTTCGCTCATTCCGGCGCTTCGGAGATACCGCTCGGCAAGATTCGTATCGGTCTCGCCTGCGGTGCGCATGGAAACGTTTTCCGATAATTTGAACGCGAACAATTCCACTTCCTGAAAAGCGGGCGCGAACAGCTTAAAGTATTCCGCCCTGTCGAATTCGCGGATATCCGTGCCGTTGCATAGGATACGCCCCTCCGTCACGTCATACAGCCGAAGCAGCAGCTTTATGAACGTGGTCTTTCCCGCGCCGTTAAGCCCCACGACCGCAAGCCGCCGGCCGGCTTCAAGCGTTAAATTAAGATCTTTAAGCGCGTATTTATCCTGACCCTTGTATTTAAACGAAACGTTCTCGAATTTGAAAATATATTTGTCCGTCTTCGGCACGGGAACGGTTTTTTTATCGCTTTCGGCATTCGGAATATCCATAAAGCTGCGGAAATCGTCCACACGCGATGAACGGTCTCTCATATCGCCAAGCGACTGCAAAAACGAGTGGATATTCCCCATAAATGTGATAGCACTGCCGCTGTACAAAAGAAAATTGCCTATCGAAAGACCGTTTGTGAGCATACCGCAGATCAGCCATCCGAAGATCACGGCGGTTTGGATAAGCGTAATGACGGACGAAAAGATCGTATAGTACATCCAGTACTGCCGGTATTGGATCCAGCGGCTGAGCTCATCGTCATCGAGCTCTTTTTGCTTTTTTCCGAGCCATTCTCTCATTCCGAAAAGCCTTACATCCTTGGCGTAGGAAAAATCCGTCGAAACCGTGATCATATAATCGAGTTTGCGCCAATTCCCCGCCATAGCATCCCACAAGACTGCCTTTGCTTTTATGCGGATATAGTCAAAATACTCAAAATTAATAAGCGACAACACAACAATGATCACAACTATCCACGGATCAAGCGTTGAAATAATACTCACCGCTGTGATAATGCAGGTGAACTGCGTCATCAGGGTCTGCATATCCTGCATAAAACCCAGTACGCCGTTGTTGTTCTTCGCCGTGGCTCGCTTCGCCTTTTGCAGTCTGTCGAGCATATCGGGAGTTTCAAGCGTTTCGTATTCCATGCCCAGAACCTTTGCTATACGCTCCTTGGCTATGCAAAGCCTTATATATAAACGCCCCAGCTCAAACCTTTTCTTTGCGAATGCGTTCAATGTCATCATAACAAGCTCCGCCGCTGTCGTTCCGATAACGAGGTACACCAGCGGCATTATGTCCTTGTTTTCCATAGCCGACTGCCGCTCGATGATGTCCACGACGAGCTTTCCTATAAACGTCCATATATAGGACATAGACGCGCCCGCGATCCCGCCCAGAAGCAGCAGCCATATCATAGACTTCCGGTATTTCAGAAATGCCCGCAAAATATATTTGCAGTTGCTGAGCACGCCATAGTCATGATGAAGCTCGTCATCCTGCTCCAACTTCTTCGCCTTGAAAATAAACATTCGATATGTCCTCCATTACAAGCAGCCGCCTGCGGGAATCATTTATCCGCCTATCAGGAAATATACTCCCTCATCATTGTAACATATTTCCGGTAAAAAATCAACCGATATTCGCCGTGATCAAATTATGTATTCCGTCACAGAGCAAGAGATCTCCGGATATTTCCTTCTGATATCAAAAAGATCCCGCGACCCTTTTGCATGGTCGCGGGAAATAATTACCGGGGCGCGGAGGTTATCAGCTCCGCGCGTTCAATTCCGCTTTCGAGAATAAGCCAGTTCTTTATGGTCTGCGTTTCATCTTCTGTCAATGGTTCTTCGACGTCTGCGGTCAGAATAACATACTCGCCGTCCTTGCCCGACATAGTTCCGCAGTAGCAGTCATGCAGCTTCGTAAAAACCGCTGAAGCGTTCCTGGATAGTTTTATGTAATCGACGCGGCTTTCCATGTCACGTTCAAAGCCGTCCAGCCTTTCCCGCTGTTCGTCAAGCATCGCTTTTTGTTCTGCCAGCTGTTCGTTCAGCTCCTGAATAGTCCTTTCCTGAACGGCAATGGTTATTTTGTCGTTGTTCTCGCTCTCAATGACTGTCCTATTCTGCGTAACGCGCAGGGTATAATCCTTGAGATTATATTGAACCAATTCCTTTTCAAGGAGGTCTATCACCTCGTCGGAAACGGTGGCTCCCACAAGCGAAACGGATATCACCCTGTTTACGTTGTCAGCGCTGCTCTGCACGACCTGGGTATCGGCAAACACAAACTCATTGTTGATATAATTAGTGATATTGCGCTCCATTACGGTCGTGTAAACGGTCACAGCGCCGATAAGTATGCTTGGTATTACAGTTATCACTGTAATAACCGTCACGGCTCTTTTTATCTTCTTTTGCTTTTTGATATCGGCAATATCATTTGCGGGAATTTTCAGCACCTTTGTCACGAACGCTGCCGAAAGCATGATAAACAAAGTATTTATCGCAAACAAATAAAACGCTCCGAGCAAAAAACGCAGCTGAAACGTCGCGATACCGTACCCGGCTGTGCAGAGCGGCGGCATAAGCGCAGTCGCGATAGCCACTCCGGGAATGACGTTGCTTTTCTTCTGCCGCGTATTTCCTATCGTTCCCGCAATGCCGCCGAACAGCGCGATAAGCACGTCCCATATCGTCGGGCTTGTACGCGCGATCATCTCGCTTGTGGGAATGTCAAGCGGCGTTATAATGAAATATAAAGTTGAGGTTATAAGACTGATGACCACCTGCGTCGCGAAGCGTGTGAGCGCCCTGCGGAGCATTGCGAGGTCTCTCACTGCGAGAGAATATCCCATTGTCAGTATTCCGCTCATAAGCGGCGAGATAAGCATTGCTCCGATTATCACGGCGGTGGAATTCACGTTCAAGCCTATTGACGCAATCAATATCGCGAGCATAAGTATCCACATATTCGAGCCGCGAATGACTGTGTTTTCCTCCATCATCTCGCGCAGTTCGCCGTGATCCATGGTGTCCTTGCGCATATCGAACAGGTTGCGGAAGAAGTATCTGACTCCCGCCTTCACCTTTGACGAACTGACTTGATTTTTTTCACTCATGATCTGATCCCTCCGTTTTTTCGTTTATATGATCGCTCCGCCAATTAATTATTATATGTCGGTCCGGAACCGACGGTCTATCACCGATGTATCATAGCGCGCATTGCCGACAATACGGGTCTTATATTTACAAGCAGGACCACAAAAGCTATTCCCGAAATGTAAATAAGGCTTTTTTGCCCCACAGTCAATATGCACATCAGAAGAAGCATACAGGTGTTGAGGACGTTCCTTAAAACCGAAAATCGGAAAGGCACTATGCGGCGGACGTCTGTTATCCTTATCCAGAAGCATACAAGGTAGCATACAAATGTCGCTGTCGCCGCGCCATGCACCCCCAGCCTTGGGATAAGGCATATATTGAGCAGAATGTTTGCCGCGCAGGCAACGGAGACCGTAACAAGAGAATTCAGCGTGCGCCTGGCGGCAGTATATATACCCATCAGAAATATATCAAGACAGGCGAAAACAACCGCTGTAATGAGCACCGGGGCATACAGATATGCGCCGGAGTATTCCGGAAAGGCATCATAATTTATCAGCAAAGCGGATATCGGCTTTATCATCAGAATAAGAGCTGCCCCGCCTATGAAAAGAACGGACTCATAAGTACGGCAGACCTTCCCGTAAAATTCACTCCGCTCCGGGGAGTCGTTTTCGGTAATAGCCGATATGTTCCACGCCTGAAAGAAAACCGCGGACAGCATGGAGATAAGGTTCGGCAGCTTTGCGGCGGCGCAATATATCCCCGCCTCGCCTTCACTGCAAAGATTTCCTATAAATATCTGATCGGAAAATCCCGTAAACGTCCACATGACCGTCGTGGGGATAAGGGGCAGGGAAAACTTCATCAGTTTTTTTCCAAGCTCCTTGCTGAAAGACCGTATATCAAAAAAGCCGCCCACTCCCGCAGCCGTAAAGAGGAAAACAGCCGAACAGGTGTCCGACAATATCACAGACAGCATAAATCCCCCCACCCCCATTTCCAGGCGGGAGATAAATACGGTACTCAGAACAAACAATATCATTGTTGTGAGTATGCCGTCAAAAGCAAATAGCCTTACCATTCCCCTTGCCTTAACAAACTGAGAGCATAAGGAACGTGCCGCCGACATGATCACATAAACCGCCAGCAGAACGGCATATTCCCTTATTGGCGCAAGAATAGGGATCGGCTGTATAAAAGGCATAAGCAGCGCCATAAGCAGCAGCCCCGTGAATATTATCGCAGAGGCGGTGGTGAATACCTGCTTTTTGTCATAGCTTTTGTCAAGACCGTACCTCACCACCGCCTCCGTTAAGGAAAAAGTGAACACGGGCAGCAGAAAGAGCGCGGTCGTTTCAATGAGCGTCTTGGTATAGAATCCCTCGGGGCTTATATGTCTTGTGTAAAGGTTGTTGAGAAGAAGTGAAAATATCTTTGAGCCGAAGCTCCCCACCGCAAAAACGACGGTATTGAATGCCAGCTTTTTATACTTGTCCATGCTTTTCACCCCTGTCAATGGGATATTCAGAGCCTGTTTAGTGTCTTGAAGTGCGCAGATCGCGCAGCAGATTTTTCGGTAGACGACGGCAATTTTTCGCAGATGTACTTTATGTACACATTATGCCTTCGGCAAAACGCTCAAGAAAAATTGCCTAAGTATGCCGGAAAAGCGTTTTGCGCGGAGCGCATAATGCATGCAAGCGAGATGCGTGCTGAGAGATACTAAACAGGCTCTCAGACCATTATCTGATCCTTTGGAATAAGGTCGTAGCTGAACATCACCTCGGAGTGGTTGTCAAGTATGAGCCTTTTTTCTATGACCACGCCTGTGGCACGGTCGGTGGTGACCTTATATATTCTGGAAATACGGTAATATTTGCCGTTTTCCTCGGAAAAACGGTGATCCTCCTCCACAAGCTCAAAGCGCCAAGGGAACTCCATTTCGCTTCTGAGCTCGCCATAGAGCTTATCCTCATCGCACCACAAAAGAAGCTGCACATTCTGGTCGGTATTATTTTTGAACCTGTAGTCAACGTAGTTATAGCCGACAGATGTTCCCGAGCTTAATGGGATCCTTTTGCCGTTATCGGGTGCCAGAGCGTCGGAATGAGTATGAAATTCCGTTACTTCAAGGGGGCTGTCCAGAACAAGCAGATTGATAAGATTCCCCAGATTGCACAGTCCTCCGCCTATCCCCGGGACGAGCTTGCCATTTACGAGCGTTCTGCCGTCCTTGTAGCCCTTTCCCTTTGTGATCCTGCCCACTGTTCTCCAGAAGGAAAAGACCTCTCCCGGGCGTATCACAAGACCGTTAAGGCGGCGGCAGGCTATGCGTATGTTTTCCGCCTTGTTTTCCTGAAGCCTGATGTCGATATCCTTTCCGCGCTTGATAAGCCCGCAGCTCTGTGCGGATACCACGTTGGGCAGCTTTGCGGACACGATGGTCCCGGCAAAGCTTTCACGGCTTAAAATATCTTTGATATGCCGCTGCATTATTCCCTTTTTTTCCGAAAGCATATAGCAGAAGGGGTTTATCTCACAGAATAGCCTCCGTTTTTTGGGGCGGGAGGAGCTTTTATCAAAAGATAATATCAGCTTTTCAAGATAACGCCGCTTGCCGATGCGCTTTTCCTCGGGCAGGCGTATGAATTTTACCAGTATGCTTTTTATCCCCGCTTTATTTGCGCCTAATATATCCGTAAAGATCTGGTCGCCGATAACAACCGCTCTGTCGGGGGTCAGCTTCATGATCTCGAGCGCCTTCCTAAAGCCGGCGGGGTCAGGCTTTTCGGCTTCGCATACGTATGCGGTGTCAATGTTTTTTATAAATCTTTTTACCCTTTCCTCGGTGTTGTCGGTCAGCAGGACGGTTTTAAAGCCTTTTTCGTGAATTCTGCGGAAAAGCCCGTCCACTCTTTCATTGGAATCATCCCCGTGATGGACTAATGTATTGTCAATATCAAATACGATCCCCCGGAAGCCCTTTTCGTACAGCTTATCGTAGTTAATGGAAAAAACGCTTTTTGCATAGTAGGACGGATAGAATTTCTTCAGCATTTTGCTCCCTCCGGACGTTCTGTTTTCATATAATCACATACGTTGTTGATCTGACTGCATATATCGGTTCCGAAACAGTTTTCAAAAAATGCGCTGCCGATAGTGAACGCTGCGGGGGAGATCCGTTTTATTTCATCAAGCCTGCCGTAGCTGTTGATACTCCCGGCGATACATACCGGCGCACCTACCCGGGAGACAAATCCCTCCATAAGCTCCTCGGGATCGCCGACGTATCGGTAGCCCAGAAGGTCAATGCCGTACACGCCCTTTGCAAGATACTCCCGCGCCTGAGCGGCCATGCTCTCAAGGCTGCCGCGGAGTATCGACGGACGCTGTGAGACCTCTCCCACAAAGGGCATATATCTTATGCCGCAGCCTTTGCAAAGCTCGTTTACAGAGTCGGAAAAAACTGTTCCCATAAGTATGTCACAGCCGAATTCCGCTGCCATTTCCGCGCCCCGCATACATTCCTTTTCCGTATATGCCACTACCTCAAGCACGGTTTTCTTTCCGCACTCTTTCATGTACTTATAAAGGCTTTTCATCTGCGGCGGGGGAAGAGGCTTGTCCTTAAATCCCCAGTATTCGGCTTTGGATCCTCGGCACTGCTGAAAAACATCGCGGGCATTTTCCACTGTTCTGTCATTGTGTGTGAGCATTACGATCAAAGAAGTTTCGTCCATATTTATGACCTCTGATAAATTGCTGATATAATTTCAAGATCCAACTTTATAAATTATAGCACAGTCAGGGTATTTTGTCAAGCCTTCAACGGCGCAGCAGCGGCAATGTGAATCACGATCCCTCCGAATAAACCGCTATCACTTTACGCCAGCTTCACGACAAGCGTCACGAAAAATCGCTCGTTACGAATATCCGCGTACACCTCTCCGCCCATAAGCGACATCAGCCGTTTACAGATAAAAAGTCCAAGACCGTTGCCCTGAGCCTTATCCGCGTTGTTTCCGCGATGAAAGCTCTCAAATATCTGCGGCAGCTCTTTCGCTTCAAGCGTGCAGCCTGTATTTGATACCGTGATAAGCTCACAGCCGTCCATTTTATCAAAGCCGAGTTCGATTCGTTTGCCGTCGCCGTACTTGATCGCGTTTTCTATCAGATTTTGCAGGCACTCCGCAAGGCGGTCGGGGTCGCATGAGAGAATACAGTCGTCATATTTACGGATCGCAAGCTCCGTTCCCGACATGGCGAGCCGGGGAGCGTATCTATCATATATTTTCGCAATGATAACGCTGAGGAATTCCTCGCCGGGCGTGACCTCAAAGCTCATAAAGTCCTCGCTTGCCGCCTTTGTGATCTCGCTGACAAAACGCTCTATCTCATCCGCGCGGGTATTGATGCTCTCGGCGGCGGCACGCCGTTTTTCCTCGTCCTTGTATAATCCCTTTGCAAGCGCCTTTGCGTTCAGCTTGATCGCCGACAGCGGCGTTTTGATGTCATGGGAAAGGGAAAGCAGCAAAAGTTTCCTGTCCCTCTGCATAGTGATCTCTTTTTTTCGGCTCGTTTCTATGCTCTCACGCAAGAGATTCACACCCCATGTGAATTTACCGAAAAAGCGGCTTTTTTCTTCGGGTATCGGAACAGCAAGATTGCCCTTTGCAAGCTCCCGAGGAACATCGTTCAGCCTGCCGAACGGCACTATGATATGCCTGCGGATATAATACAAAAGCCCAGTCGTCAGCAGGAACAGTGCACCCAATACGCAGTTTACCGCCGCAATGCCGGTCTGTCCGTTTCCAACGGTATACTCAACACGGTAAAGATTTCCGTTCGCTTCTATGATAAGATAATGCTCATCGGAATGATAGAGATCATCACCCGTGAACACGCCCGTAATGTGGGGATATTTCTCAATGTCGTAATTGCCGGTTTCCGTTATCTCATCGGCAAGCCGCTTGGCTTCAACGCGATAAATTCCCTCATTATTCTCTTTCGCTCCTACAAGAAATATATTCAGTACCGCTGTCAGCAAAAGAAATACGATCATCACCGCGATACACAATTTTCCGAATGCCCTCATACAAACTTATACCCCACGCCCCAGACGGTAAGCAAACGCTTTGCGTTCTTGGGATCATCACCGAGCTTCTGACGAATTCGATTGATATGCACGTGAAGCGTTTGCAGTTCCGAATCGCTGTCGCTGCCCCAGACGGTGCTGAACAGATATTCTTTTTTAAGTGCTTTGCCCTGATTTTCGATCAGCAGCGCCAACAGCTCAAACTCCTTTGATGGCAGCTCAACAGGACTTCCGTCGATGACCGCCGTTTTATCCGCAAGGTTGAGCGTCACGCCGTCCGCCGACAATATCTCGCGCTGATACCGCCGCTTGAATATCCCCTTGATCTTAGCGATAAGAATATCTATGTCATAGGGCTTCTCAATATAATCATCGGCGCCAAGGTCAAAGCCGTTCAGCTTATCATCCTTGCCCGTCCTTGAGCTTACGATCAGTATAGGAGTATCAGCGTTTTCACGGAGCTTTGAGCATACCGCAAAGCCGTTCACATCGGGGAGATTGATATCAAGCACCACAAGCCTTGCGCCATATCGTTCAAAGAGCTGCACGGCACGTTCTCCACTGTCCACGCTTGACACGGTATAGCCTTCCTCACGCAGAAAATCGGTCAGCAGGTCTGCCAGCTCCTTGTCGTCCTCCACTATCAGAATATCGGTCATAAGATCACCACCCGTTTATTATTTTACCACATTCACATAAATATAGCAAGAGGTCAGAACCGTTCTTCCAACCTCTTGCCTCTAATTTCTTGCATCTGGTTCAGTATGTAAAAAAGTCTAATAGCAGGCTGTCGAGAAGCCCTCAGATGCGAGAAACCGTTGTGTCGGCTAGCCTTTGTGGCTGCCGACACGGCGGTGACGAAGCAGATGAGGGGTTATCGACAGCCTGCTAATTACCAGCCCTGTTCCATAAGCCAGTTGTTCAGTTCTCTTTCACGGTCACGAAGCTCCTTGTCACCGCCGCCGAAATGTTCCATTTCCTTTTCGCCGACGATACCGCCGTCCAAGATGTAAAGCACTCTGCTGCACTTGGCGGCGACCTTCGGGTCATGAGTCACGCACATGATCGTCGTACCGTCACGGTTGAGGGTGAGC
>JAIEDJ010000317.1 GCA_029068025.1 Oscillospiraceae bacterium
CTCTAATCCCCCTCCCTCCCGCATTTTTCACAGCATTGAATTGATTGGCTCATTTCATTTTCGATATACACATAGATCGGGCTTTTGTAACGTTTCCTTGCCTAGGTCACACTTCCAAAAGCACGACCAACGTGGCTTTGCTACTTTAATAAAATGTTGATCTTAACGTAAAATAACTTGACAAAACCCGCCGAAAGTAGTAAAATTAAAGAAGTATTGATCAAAGGGGGAATAAGGTTTGCTTGACGAAGTGACAAGCGAAAAGGTCGAAAAGATCGCGCTTGAGATAATCAACCTCTCGCGGAACAAGCTGCTGGTAAATCTGCGCTTTATGGATATGGCGCTGTCACAGCCGAAGATAGAATCCCGCGCGGATCTCACTCAAAGCGCCGCCACCGACGGCAGGGTGTATATATACAACCCCGAGCATATCCTGACCGCCTACCGCGTTGAGGAAACGCTCCCGACGCGCAGCCTTCTGCACTCGATATTCCACTGCGTTTTCAGGCATATGTTCATAAATCCCTCTGTTGACATACGATATTGGGATCTCGCCTGCGATATTGCTGCCGAGTGTGTCATAAACGACCTTGATCTTCCGTATCTGAATACCATGAAGGCTCAGCAGCAGGCAGCTTTTATCAAGCAGTTCGCCGAGGAGCTTAAGCTCCCCTCTGCCGAGAAGGTCTACCGCTTCCTGATGGACAAAAATCTGCCCGAGGACAGGCTGCTGGCGCTAACCGCGCTGTTCAAGGCAGACGATCATCAATTGTGGTACCTCAGCGACGAGGAAAAAGCCGCTATGGGACTTATGGAAGGCGGAAGCGGCGGTTCCTTATCGGAAGGCATTGGCGACGGCGGAGAACTTACTGTGATCTCACGGTTTGAGCTTGCGGGCGTGTGGACGGATATCTCGGAGCGAATGTCGATAGACTTGATCTCGTTTTCAAAGCAGCGCGGCACCGAAGCGGGACTGCTTGTGCAGAACCTTAAGGAGGTCAACCGTGAACGCTATAACTATGAGGAATTTCTGAAAAAATTCGCGGTGCGCGGCGAGATCATGAAGATAAATCCCGACGAGTTCGATTATAATTTCTATACCTACGGGCTGTCGCTTTACGGAAATCTGCCGCTGATCGAGCCGCTGGAATACAAGGACGTAAAGCGCATACGCGATTTTGTGATAGCCATAGACACGTCGGGCTCCGTCGCCGGAGACCTTGTGCAGACATTCGTGAAAAAGACCTACAATATCCTTAAGACGACCGAGAGCTTTTTCACGAAGATCAACCTTCATATAATTCAGTGCGATGCGGCGATCCAGGAGGATATAAAGATCACCACTCAAAGCGAGTTTGACGAGTATCTGGCAAGGATGAAGCTGCACGGGTTCGGCGGCACGGACTTCCGCCCGGTTTTCAGCTATGTGAATTCGCTGGTCGAATGCGGCGAGTTTGATAATTTAAAGGGGCTTATCTACTTCACCGACGGCTACGGCGAATTCCCCGCGAAAAAGCCGCCGTTCGAGTCCGCGTTTATATTTATAGACGAGGGTAACGATCCGCCGCAGGTCCCGCCATGGGCAATAAAGCTGGTACTGAGAAAAGACGAGATCTGATCCCGCGTGATCGCCAAGATTAACATTATAAACGCGCAGCAAAGGCACTTACGCCAAAAATCAACATAATAAAGGTGCAGCAGAGTACTTCAGCCAAGAACAACGTTTTAAATACGCATGAATTTCAAAAAGGTCGAAATTTTAATTTCGACCGGTTCTCAATTGACGGCTAAGCGGAGCGCCAAAGGCGCGGAGCGTGCCGCCAATTGAGAATTTTGAAATTTTTTAAAATAAGGAGCAGACAATGAATATTAGTCAGGCTAAAACAGATATTAAAAACGCGGTCGCCGCGTATCTTACAAAGGACAAGTTCGGGAATCTCGTTATTCCCGTAGAGCGCCAGCGCCCGATATTTATGCTGGGCGCTCCCGGCATAGGCAAGACCGCCATAATGGAGCAGATCGCGTCGGAGCTTAAGATCGGTCTGGTCAGCTACTCGATGACCCACCACACCAGGCAGTCCGCGCTGGGTCTGCCGTTTATAGTAAAGAAGAACTACGGCGGCAAAGAATACAGCGTTTCGGAGTATACGATGAGCGAGATCATTGCTTCCGTCTACGACACGATAGAAGCAACGGGCTTCTCCGAGGGCATACTGTTCCTGGACGAGATAAACTGCGTTTCCGAAACGTTAGCGCCTGCCATGCTCCAGTTTCTGCAATACAAGACATTCGGCCGCCACCGCGTACCCGACGGCTGGATAGTCGTGACCGCGGGAAATCCGCCCGAATACAACAACTCCGTCCGCGAATTTGATATAGTTACATGGGACAGACTTAAGCGCCTTGACGTTGAAGCGGACTTCAATACATGGAAGGAATACGCCTATTCCAAGGGAACTCACGCCGCGATAATCACTTATCTTGATATTAAAAAGGACGACTTCTACAAGATCGAATCCACCGTTGACGGAAAGAACTTTGTAACGGCCCGCGGCTGGTCGGATCTGTCGGATATAATAAAGCTGTATGAACAGCTCGGCTTCCCAGTAAACGAGAAGCTGGTCGGACAGTATCTCCAGAATCCCAAGATCGCCAAGAGCTTCGCCATGTACTACGACCTGTTCCGCAAGTACCGCTCGGATTATCAGGTTGACAAGATCCTTGAAGGAAAAGCCGACCGGGAGATCATCGACCGCGCCAAAGCTGCAAGATTTGACGAGCGCCTGTCGCTGCTCGGACTGATGATCGACGGGCTTACAAACCCGATACGGGAATGTTATCAGACGGAAAACGGTATTGAGGAGCTGATGAACTGCATCAAGAACATAAAGCTTGATATGACAGAGAGCGACGACTTTGAAGGGGTCATAGGACGGCAGACCGAACGCTGCAAAAAGGAGATCGCGGTCGGCAAGACGGCGTTCAACCTTGCGGCTGACAGAGAATACGCGCTGAATTACTCCATTGAGGCGCTGACGGAACAAACCGGCGTGATCGCGGAAAAATCCCCGAAAAACGCGTCCGAGGTATTCAAGCTCCTGAAAGCCGATTTCGACAAGCGCAAGAAGGCGCTTTCAAAGTCAGTATCGCAGTGCACGGAAAGTCTGTCCAACGTGTTCAAATTCTGCGAGGAAGCCTTCGGCGACGGACAGGAAATGCTCATTCTCGTCACCGAGCTTACCGTAAGCGTATACACGGCGCACTTCATAAGCCGCTACGGCTGCAAGGAATACTTCGACCACAACAAGGAAATGATGTTCTTTGAAAGACAAAAGAACATCCTTCGAGAGATCGAAGAGCTTGATCTGAAATAATAAACCGAAGCCGCGAACGCTAGTTCGCGGCTTCTGTTTGTTTTATTTTGAATTGATTATCATCAGCAGTATCGAGAAGTAGTGGAACACGCTTCCCGCCACCGTGAAAATATGCCATATCGAATGGAAATACTTCTTGGACTTTATCGCGTAGAACACGATCCCCGCCGTGTAGCACAGCCCGCCGATCAAAAGGAACCACAGCGACAGCGCTGAGCAATTCTCGATCATCGGCTTTACGGCAAAGATGACCACCCAGCCCATCGCGATATAGCAAACGACTGACGGCTTGCGGAACTTCTCGAGGTTTATCGAGTTCATCACTATCCCGAGCACAGCCGCGCCCCACACGATCCCGAACAGCGTCCACCCGAGCGCTCCGCGCAGAGGTATCAGCGTTATCGGCGTATACGTCCCCGCGATCAGGAAAAAGATCGTGTCGTGATCCATTATGCGGAAGAACGTCTTTGCCTTGCGGTTGGTGAGCGCGTGATACAAGGTCGACATAGTGTACAGGATTATCAGCGACGCTCCGTAGATCGCGGAACTCACCACGCCCCACGCGTCGGAGTACACCGCCGCGAACACGATCAGCACCGCTGTTCCCGCAATGGCGAGCAGTCCGCCCACGCCATGCGTTACCGAATTGAATATTTCTTCGCCGAGAGAATACCGCTTTGTAATATCCACAGCGGGTCTGACAGCTGCCTGGTTTGCATTTTTCATAATTATTATCCTCCGGCGCCGAGCCGGCGCGGGTATTATTACGCTGATTATTATCGAACATTTTATCTGTAAAGTCGTAGCGTTGTTCTTATTATACCATCTTTAGGAGAATAAGTCAACCGATCCAACAAAATTTCACACAACCGTCACTCGGCAGTTGACCTTATACTGATCCCACTTTCGATAATTGAGATAAGTACGCCAATTTCCGTACAGTTACCTATATTTTTATGGGAAACTCTAAGTGGGATAAGTATTAAGCATTGCCGCCGTCTGAATTTCCCGGCTGCTCCGGATCATTCGGCTGCGCGGTCTGCTCCGCCTTCCCTGCCTTTTTCAGATTCGCCGCCCTTATATCCTGCTTTCTCTTGTGGAGGATACGGCGGCGCAGCTCGTAAAGCTTGTGACCCGCCTTAGCGAGCTTTGTCATAATGGGACGCAGCGTGTAGTAATACTCTCCCGCGAACGTGACCACCTCTCCGTTAAAGCCCTTCTTGAACTTGTAAACGCCGTAAGCGGAGTTGCTTTCATCATCATAATACGGAATACCGCCGAAGTCGTATATATCGCAGTTTGCTTCCATCGCCCAGTTCATCATCGTCCACTGCATAAGATAATTGGGGTAGAGGTTGCGGTGATGATTCGCGCTCGCGCCGTAAACATATACGGTCTTCCCCGCGTAGCGTGTCGTGACCGCGCCCGAAAGCGGGATCTCCTTGCCGTCCTCCTCGACATAGCACATAAACAGACGGCACTCATCGGGACTGAACGCGCTGATGAAACGCGCGAAATACTCCTTGCTGCGCACGGTAAAGCCGTCGCGCACGCCCGTGTCCACAGCTATCGGATAGAAATCGTCCAGCGCCTCCGTTCCGCACAGCTTGCAGTAAACGCCCTTTTTCGGAGCCTTGCGGACGCGGTTGCGCCAGTCGGGCTTAAAGGTCGCCATCAGCTCGTCCGGGGTGATCCCCTCAATTCCGCGTATCATGTAATTTTCACGCACCTGCACCGTAGTAAACGGCGGACAGTGCTCCGTATGTGTGAAACCGCGCGACGTGAGGAACTCGGAGCGTGCCGTGTCGCCTTCCTCAAAGAACGGATCGCACATAAACTCATACGACTTGTATTTCTTTCCGAGCTTCTTTATTCCGTCAAACAGATCGGCAAATGTCTCCGCGTCGTCATAGTCGAACACCGGACCGCGCGGCGCATACAGGAAAGAAGTCCCCAGCCCGGGGATCTTCTTTATCAGCAGCAGGCACGTTCCGCGTATCTTTCCCTCGCTGTCGCGGGAAATAACCGCGTCCCAGCCCCAGTTTGATTTGAGGTTCGGCCATTTCAGCGACTGCATATAGCTGCCGTTCTTGTGGTTTTTGACAAAGCTTTCGTATTCCTCAAGAAGTCCGCTGTCGGACTTGTTTATGATCTCCAATATTTTTCCCTCCGTTGTGATTATTGCACTTCCCCATAGATATTTTAATTGTATCACAACAAAGTGAATAATGTAGAAACAAATCATTGCGATTTTCTTGTGATTTTCTTGCAATTACCTTGCCGTTGTCCTTTGCTGTCAATATTGCTCCGTCTGCAAAGCGCAGCCGGAGCAATTTGATAACTTATATTATACTGTCGGATATCCCGCTGACGGTGTAGCTCCCGTCACGGCATCCGCGTTATTCGGGTCGAATTTCTTATCGCCCTTGTGGAATTGACCATTGTCGCTGTTGTTCGGATCAAACCTTCCTCCGGGTCGAAAGCCGCCGCTGCCGCTGTTGTTCGGATCAAAATCCCCTCCCGGGAAGCCGCCGTTACCGCCATTATTCGGATCAAAATCCCCTCCCGGACGGAAATCACTGTTATTATCACCGCCTGCATTGGGATCAAACCCGCCATGACCAAAACCGCCGTGTCCGAAACCGCCCTGACCGAAGCCGCCATTGCTGTTAGCGCCTCCGCCCGAAACACCGTCGGTCGCCGTGACCTCGGAAAGCAGCGTATTGCCGGCATAAATGCTGTACTTGCTGCCCGACTTGAACTGCTCGCAGCTGAATATCAGCGACTGACAACTCTTTGGCGTAGTCGTGCTGAGAATTACGCTGCCGTCCTCGCCGCGAACCTCAATAGTGCTGTTTGCGGAAACGTTCGCGTTGACCGACAGACAGGGCTGTGACAGCGTACCGGGAGCCTGCGCCATCCCTGTCGAACCGAGTGCGATAAGCGTTCCGCCGCTTATGGCATAGGACTTCTCATAATCGATAGCGCCGTTTCCGGAATTAGTGGGACCGTAGACTGTCAGCACTCCTCCGCTCTGTGCGATCGTGCCGTTGCTGTCGATGCCGTCGCCGTCCGCGTTTACCGTGATATTTCCGCCCGTAATGCTGATATAATAATCATTTTCCGCGCTGTTGAAGCCGAAATAGCCGCCGTTATCTCCGCCGCCGGCATTCAGCCCATCATCTGAAGCAACTATATCTATAACGCCGCCGCTTATCTCAACGTTTTTGCCCTCAAGTCCCTCATAGCTCTTGGATACGCTGATCTCTCCGCCGTTTACCTCAAGCAGTTCGTCCGCGTGCACGCCGTCGTCGCAGGATGAGAGCTTCAATATACCGCCGTTTATGATAACATTGCCGTTTGAGTGAACGCTGTCGTCCGCCGCCTTGATATCTATATCTCCGTTGGTGATAACGATATCCGCGCCCGCCTTAAACCCCTTCTGACTTGACCCGTCGTCTGCCGCTGCCGAGCCGGTGCTGCCCCAGCCGAAACGATGATCACGGTCGAACATACTTCCCGCGGAAGCGGAGACAGCAGCGTCGGCAGCCGTTCCGCCGCTTACGATCTTAAACGTTCCGCCCTTGACGGAAAGCGCCGTTTCAGCCTGTATCCCGTCCGCCTCGGAAGCGATATCAAACTCGCCGCCGTTTATTGTGATATATCCGAGCGACGTATCTTCGTTGTTCGTGGATTTTATGCCGTCGCCGCCCGCGTTGACAGTGAAGCTGCCGTTATCGATAACAACGCAGTCCTTTCCGACTATGCCGTCGTCGGCAGCGTTTACGGTCAGCTTTCCGCAATTGATCGAAAGCGTATCCTTGCACTTGATACCGTCCTTGTACAGGGCGTTTACAGTAAGACTGCCGCTGCCCGCAATGATCATATCTGATTTTGAG
>JAIEDJ010000318.1 GCA_029068025.1 Oscillospiraceae bacterium
CCTTAAGCAGCTTTTTCACGCTGTCAAAAATGTCCCCCAGATCCTCGGCGATGATGTTGACATTGCCCAGACGTTCTTTTATCGCGTTGAACAGATCCATTCCGGGACCGTTCTCCCACTTGCCGTGCTCCGCGGTCTCGCTGCCGAACGGAATAGCATAGTAGGTATCAAACGCGCGGAAATGGTCAATACGCAGCATATCGTAAAGCTGAGCGGACTTTTTCACACGTTTTATCCACCATTCATAGCCGCTCTTCTTCATCTCGTCCCAGTTGTACAGCGGATTTCCCCACAACTGACCCGTCTTGGAGAAATAATCCGGCGGAACACCCGCGACGCGCTTTGGATTCAGCCGCTCGTCCAGCTCAAACAGCTGCGGATTTGCCCACACGTCCGCGCAGTCGGGAGAAACGTATATCGGAATATCGCCGATTATATTGATCCCCTTATTTTTGCAGACGCTGTGGAAGCGGTTCCACTGACGAAAGAAGATGTACTGGCACCATTTGACATAACGTATCTCGTCCTTAAGCGCTTCCCTGTACTTATCGAGAGCCTCTGGACGGCGCAGACGAACATCCTCATGCCACGAAGTCCACGAAATGCCGCCAAACTCGCGCTTCAACGCCATAAACAACGCATAGTCGTCCAGCCAGTCCGCCTCTTCCAACACAAAAGATGTGTATCCGACATCGTCCGTAAATTTTGCGAATGCCTTTCTCAGCAGCGTATCGCGCGTCTTGGATACCTTGCCGAAGTCCACATAAGACGGATCAGCGCCGTAATCGGCGTTTTCGCAGTCCGACCTGCTGATGAGCCCGTGCTCGCACAGCTCGTCAAGATCGATCATCAGCGGATTCCCCGCGAATGAAGAAAACGGCTGATAGGGACTGTCCCCATATCCGGTAGGACCTATCGGCAGCACTTGCCAGTAGCTCTGACCCGCACTCTCAAGCCAGTCGGCGAAACGCTCCGCCTCCTTGCCGAGCGTTCCTATACCATATGGCGAAGGCAGAGAGGTTATGTGCATAAGTACTCCGCAGCTTCTTTTATTCATTTTTCACACCTTCTATTCGCTTTTTTTATCGTTATTATCATTGTCATCATTATTCAGGAATTCAGCGGCGTGCTTTGAGAAAATTGATATCATCACGAAACCGCCAATGAGAAACAGTGCCATACCTATCAGCACAACAGGCATATTTATACCGCCGAACAATATAAATCCCGCAAGTAATGTCAGCAGCCCCACAAGGCAGACAACGCCAAATGCCCACATCGTTTTCTCCGCGCGGGACTTTGTTTTCTTTTCTCCGTTCTCGTCAAGCTCCGACTGCTTTCGTGTCGAGTAGATGACGGTCGAGGCGAATCCTCCGACAAATACAAGAACTCCGCCATAGATCAGCGGTGAACGCGCGCTTTCGTCCAGCTGTCCCGACAGGATCATAAGCAGGATCCCGAACACTATCATGCCGATCCCTATGAAATACGGAAATTTCTTTCCGTTATGATTATAATCACTCATACTGTTCTCCTATATCTCATACTAATCCCTCTTTAGATTGTTGAAATAATTACGGCTTTTTCCGCACAGTTACCTATTTTTTATAGGAAACTCTAAGCGTGATAAGTATCATTATCCCAGTATTTTCTGTCAAGCGTCCTGAAGCTTATCGCCTGGGATATGTGCGCTTTTTCTATGTGTTCCGCTCCGTCCAGATCCGCGCAGGTGCGCGCGACCTTGAGTATCCGGTCATAGGCGCGTGCCGACAGTCCGAGAGATTCAAACGCGCGTTTCAACATTTCCTCCGCGTCGGACGACATAGCGCACACTTCTCCAATGATATCAGCGGTTATGCGGCTGTTTGACTTGATCGGCGTACCTTTATACCGCGCCGCTTGAATATCTCTCGCCCGCTGAACACGCTCAGCGATCTGAGCCGAGCTTTCCTGCGGCTTTCTGTTGCTGAGATCCTTGTACTCCACGGGCTTGACCTCGATCTGGATATCGATCCTGTCCAGCACCGGGCGCGAGATCTTGTGCAGATACGCGTTCACCTGTTTTTGGGAGCAAGTGCATTTCTTCTGCGGATTTCCGAAATTTCCGCATGGACACGGATTCATAGCGGCTATCAGCATAACATCGCACGGGTAGTTCACCGAACCGCTTGCGCGTGAGATGGTGATATCCCCGTTTTCAAGCGGCTGCCTGAGCGTTTCGAGAACTTTTCTGTCAAACTCGGGCAGTTCATCAAGAAACAGCACACCGTTGTGCGCCAGCGATATCTCACCGGGACGCGGTATGCTTCCGCCGCCTATCAGTCCGACCGCGCTTGCGGTGTGGCTGACAGCACGGAACGGACGCTCTGTCACCAACGGTCTGCGCGGATCTATTATCCCGGCAACGGAATGGATCTGCGTCGTTTCAATGCTCTCCTCAAAGGTTATCTTCGGAAGTATGGACGGTATACGTTTGGCAAGCATGGATTTTCCCGAACCGGGAGGACCCAGCATCAGCACATTGTGTGAGCCAGCCGCAGCGACCTCTATCGCCTTCTTGGCGGAAAACTGTCCCATCACGTCGGAAAAATTCTCGTAATGTCCGCTCCTGGAAGGTTCGGGTATGTAAGGCGGCTCCGGAGAAAGCCCGGTGCCGTGTATGAGAAATTCCATGATCTGAGTTATGTGCTCCGCACCGTATACCTTCACATCCTCCGCAACAGACGCTTCCTTTGCGTTCGCGGCGGGAAGAAACACGCGCTTTATACCGTTCTGAGCCGCGGTGATCACCATGCTGAGCGCTCCGTTTATCGGCGATAATCTGCCGTCCAGCGAAAGCTCCCCGATAAACGCGGTGCCATCCCCGTCTCCAACGCTTACAATACCGCCGATCTCCATCAGCGCGATCGCTATGGGCAGATCGAACATCGAACCGATCTTTTTGACGCTTGCGGGCGCGAGATTCACTGTAACTCTGCCGCCCAGCAGCTTGAGATTCAGCTGTCCAAGCACCGCGCGGATCCTCGCCTTGCTCTCCTGAACAGCCGCGTCAGGAAGTCCTACTATATCAAACGACGGCTGACCCGCCGATATGCTTGCCTCGACTGTCACCGGAAAAGCGTTCAATCCGAATAATCCGACACTCCGTACTTTACTGAACATAGAACCCCCTGATTTAAATTTGATATTTCCTGCCGTTACGCGTTGATAAAATTCCAGGCAAAACTGTGATCGCTAATTATATATTGTAACATATTTTCGGTCAAATTGCAACGGCATTATCAAATATTTTTGGTATTTTTTCTTATTTTTGCGTATTTTCTCTTGAAATAATCTTTGAGATGTGATATAATATACAATGTATTATTGTACAAAGGCGGGCTTGTGCCGCGTGAATAACGCACAGCCTTGCCTATTTATCATTCTGAAAAGGAACGCAATGGAAAAGGAATTCACACAGCAGATAATATACGGCAAAAACGCCGTTTCGGAAGCATTAAACTCGGATAAAGAGATAGACACGGTATTTATTCAAAAAGGCACGGCTGCCGGAGGTATCGTTTCGGCGGCAAAACGCCGCGGAATCGTGGTCAAGGACGTAAGCGAGGAAAAGCTCTCGGCTCTTGCGGGCACGTCCAAGCACGGCGGCGTGGCGGCGGAGCTTTGTGCGTGCGAATACGCGTCATTGGAGGATATCCTCGCGGTATCAAAGGAAAAAGGCGCCGCGCCGTTTATCGTCATAGCGGACGAGATCGCCGATCCGCATAATCTGGGCGCTATTATCCGCACCGCCGAGGCGGCGGGCGCGGACGGAGTTATTATCCCGAAAAGACGCTCCGCGTCATTAAATGCGACAGTTTTCAAAACAAGCGCGGGAGCGGCGGCATGGATAAAGGTCGCAAGAGTCTCCAACCTTGTCGATACCATAAAATTGCTGAAAAAGCATAACATATGGGTATACGGAATGGAAGCGGACGGCGAGCCTTACGACAAGACCGATTTTTCGGGCGGGGTCGCTGTCGTTGTCGGCTCGGAGGGCTTCGGGCTGGGACGGCTCGTGCGGGAAAGCTGCGACGCGGTGGTATCGCTGCCGATGAAGGGCAGGGTCAATTCCCTCAACGCCTCGGTATCGGCGGGGATATTGATGTATGAGGTCGTTAAGCACCGCAAATGATTTGATTTGTTAAATTTAAGGAGAGATGAAAATGTCTGACGACAGATATGATCTTGATGATATTCTCAAAGAAATAGATACGCGCCGTACCGATGAGAACGGAAGCGCCGCATATAACGGAAGTATTACCGATATCATAGACGGAAACTCAGTGGAGCGCGCCCTTAAAACGGGCGTACAGAAAAAGAAGGAAGCTCCGCGAACTGCAAGGCAGAAAAGTTCTCCCGATATCAGCGTAACTCAGGTGATAAATGATGTGGCAATGAATAAGGCGGCGCGGCAGTTCACAGAAGAGGAAACGAACGAACGCAGAAGCGGCGATATCGAAAGAGCTATGGGAAACCGCAAAATGCCCGACGGTTCGCGGCACGGAACAACGGCGCGGCAGCTCACCGAAGAGGAATCGGATGTGCGTATCGCGCGTGATATCGGACGCGCCATGGATGAAAAATCGTCCTTTGGCAGAAGAGCCGGCGGCGGTTACGGCGACTTTGAAGAGAAGATCGATGACTTCAGCAGGGAGTATGACGGAAGCTTCGATGATCTTGACGACTCAGACGACGGCGTTATCACGCCCGAAAGCGAGTATGTCAGACCGTATATCAAGCCCGGAGTATCGGGAGCGGACGACGATATTATCTTTCACACGCGCGGCGATCTGGTGACTACCGACACCATGCAGATGCGCAAGCAAAAAAAGATAGAGGATATAAACGAAGCGCTGCTCAAGATCGACAGCGAGGCGGATTCACCCGACGATATACTGGATTCCCTTAATCCCATGGAGTCACGCGAAAAGGCAGCTGAGATCATCAGAGAAGCCGATGAAAACACCGACACGTTGGCTGTCGCGGGCAACGAGCTTAAGCAGATCGGAAAAGGCGAAGAACGCATCAAGGAATATCATCCCGCTTCATCAAGAAAGCGCAGTCAGAGCGACGGGCAGGAAAAGACTGCGGTTCAGAAGCCCGTATTCCCCGCCGAGATACATGTCGGAGAAACCATCGTCGAGGCGCTCAATAAAAAGATCCACGAGCAGGAAGAAGCCGAGGAGAAGAAATCCGGCGATATTCAGGTGGAGGTCAGCGAAGAACAGGAACCCGAACCCGTCAACGAAGAGCTTGAAAAGATAAAGCAAGTAAGCGAGCTTGCTCAGAAGAAAAAGCGCAAGATCGCAAGCTTTATATTGGATCACCCCGACACTGAGGAAATAGAAGCCTCCGACGACTACGAGGACGATGATGACGGCTATGAGGACTATTCGTTCGACGATGAAAACACCGCCATCGATCTTGATGACGAGAACGTTATCCGCGAACGCCTTACCAGAGCCTCCAAGGGTCTGATAAGCAGACTGATAATCCTGGGCGTTCTGTTCGGCGTGACACTGTTTATCGCAATATCAAACAATTTCGGCATCAACATCAGACGGCTGAACAAATTCATCAACATTCTCATTGCGCCGGATAATTACCTCTACACGCACCTCACCATCGGCGTTCTTTCCTTCGCAGCCTGCTCATCGGTGGTCAGCAACGGCTTTGCGCGGCTGTTTAAGCTTCATCCCGACGCGGACACACTGTGTGCGCTCGCTCATGTGAGTTCCATCGCGGTAATAATACCGTATCTTCTCGACCCGGACTTTATACAGACTCCCGGGCGTTCGCAGGTATATCTTATGGTGTCGCTCGCCGCTCTTATCGGCAACACAATATCCAAGCTCTGCACCGTAAAAACGGCTCAAAACAATTTTGCATTCACATTCGGAGAAAACACAAAATACTTTATTGAACGCTGCACATCTACCGACGCGGAGCGGCTCGCAAAGGGCACCGTCAAAGGGATCCCGGCGGTTGGTTCCATGAGAAAGACCGAAATGCTATGTGATTTTATCGTCTCCACATATTGTGAGGACGCGTCGGACAGACTTTGCCGCAAGCTCGTTCCCGCGGTGTCTGCGGCAGCTGTTGTCGGCGCGGTCTGCGCGTTCTTTACCTGCGCGGATAACGCGACAGTCACGGCGGACCGTGTCAATTGGGCGCTTACCGTGCTTACGGCGATCTTCTCACTGGGAGCAGCGTTCTGCGGCTCCATGACGGTAACTCTTCCGCTGCTGGCGGCATCGCGCAATAACGAAAAGCGCGGTTCGGCGATCTTAGGATATGCCGCCGTTGCCGAGCTTTCGGAGATCAACGCGGCTCTGATCGAGGCAAAGACCCTCTTCCCTGCCGATTCCGTAAAGATCACCAACATCTGCGGTTACGATAAGCCCAGAAGCCGCGGAGAGGGCAAGGTAAGCATCGACGAGGCTATAATCCTTGCCGCAAGTCTGGCAGTCGCGTCGGACAGCGTGCTTGCGGACGCGTTCTTCAGTATGCTCAACAACAAACGCGAGCTGCTAAGAGAGGTCTCAGGCTGCGTTTACGAAAACAATCTCGGCGTGATGGGCTGGATAGACAGAAGGCGTGTGCTGTTAGGCAACCGCCGTCATATGAAATCCCACGAGATCACCGTCCCGAATATGAAAAAGGAGGCGGCAGCAAACACCAACAACGACGAGGTCATCTATCTCGCTGTCGGCGGAGAGGTTTGCCTGCTGTTCTTCGTTCATCTTGAAGCGGACGCGGAGATCAAAAAAAGCGTGCAGAGCCTTTCGGACAGCGGCGTTTCACTTGTGATAAAAACCGTTGACGGCATGATCACCGATTCCGAGATAACCGACCTTTTCGATATTGAGAAAAACAAGGTTAAGATACTGCCCTTTGAAGCTCACGAGGTGTTTATCGAAAATACGAAATTCGTGTCCAGCGGCAGCGCGGCGGTATGCTGCACGGGAACTTTCTCCTCATTTGCGGGAGCTGTCCGCACAGCGCAGATACTGCGCGGAAAAACCACGATAAGCTCCTTCGTGCAGCTCGGCGGCACCGCACTTGGCGTTCTGCTTGCGGTCATCTTCGCGCTGTTTTCAAACTTCGGAATGTTCAATATGCTGATCGTGCTGCTTTATAATGTTGTTGTCTGTGCGGCGGTGGTCGGCTCGGCGCTGATAAAACGAAAATAACGCTATGACTTTGGATGAAGAATTTATGGAAAAGGCGTTGGAGCTTGCTCAAAAAGCCGCGGCGCTCGGCGAGATACCCGTGGGCGCGGTAGTTGTCGATAAAGACGGAAATATCGTCGGCGAGGGCTATAATCAGCGCGAAACACTCTGCTCGCCAACCGCTCACGCGGAGCTTATCGCGATAGAATCCGCCGCAAGAAAGCTCGGCAGGCGCAGACTTACAGACTGCACCATATATGTGACGCTCGAGCCTTGTCCCATGTGCGCGGGCGCTGTTATGAACGCGCATTTAAAGCGTCTGGTATACGGAGCGTTTGACGACAAAAACGGAGCGTGCGCGTCGGTCGTCACGCTTTTTGACGAGAAATTCACGCACATTCCTCTGGTGAGAAGCCGGGTGCTGGAAAAGCGCTGCGGCGATATCCTGACGGATTTTTTTAAGGAGCTGAGGGAGCGCAGACTGCCCCCTCAACCATGACGAATATATGAACAAATACAAAATTCTGGCGAATAATATGCTGATACTCGCCGTAGGTCAGCTAAGCTCCAAGCTGCTGGTCTATGTGATGCTGAGATTTTACACGAGCGTGCTGGGAACAGCGGGCTACGGTGAAATGTCAGTCATCGTAAACGCCTGTGATCTGCTGATATCCGTAGTGTCGCTGTCCATTGCCAGCGGCGTTATGCGGTTCGCGCTCGACGAGCGCAACAACGGAAAAATGGTGTTCTCCATAGGGATCAACACCATTCTTTCGTGTGCGGTGCTCTTTCTTGCGGTCATACCGCTCATAGGAAAGATCCCCGTCTTAAAGGGCTATGAGTGGATGATATTTATCTATGTTGAGCTGGGCGCGATAAAAGAGGTCTGCGCGATCTATATCCGCTCACGGCAAAGCGTGGCGCTGTTTGCGATAGACGGCATCGTCACGACCGTGGCAACGGTGGTGTATAATCTGCTGCTCCTCGGAGTATTTCACTTCGGGATCGTCGGATACATCTTCTCCATCGTTCTGGGAAACATCACGTCCATCATTTTCCTCAATGTCACAACAAAGCTCTTCATGCAGTACAAGCCGATCGGCAACGACAGGACGCTGAGAAGCGCCATGCTGCGGTACAGCATACCGCTTATGCCGTCGCAGATCATGTGGTGGGTGATAAACGTTTCCGATACGTTTATGGTCACGGAGATCATCGGCGCGGGCGCAAACGGCATCTACTCCTTCGCCTACCGTTTCCCGAATCTGGCTGTGCTGGCTATGGGAATATTCTCGCAGGCGTGGCGAATGACCGCCATCACCGAGCGGAATTCGCGGACTACCTCGAATTTCTATTCCAACGCGTTCAGCATGATGCAGACCGTAATGTTCATCGCCTGCGCGGGCATTATGCTGATCCTCAGACCGATGATCATGCCGTTTTTCGCGGCGGAGGGCTTCCAGACGGCGTACCTTTATGTTCCCGTGCTGCTGGGCGCGGTGTTCTTTCAGAGCATGGACAACTTTTTGGGCAGTATCTACGAGGCGGCTCAGAAGACCACGCACTCCATGACCTCTTCAGCAGTGGGCGCGGTCTGCAATATCGTTCTGAACGTTATTCTGATACAGGCTATCGGTATTATGGGAGCGGCTGTTGCAACTATCATCAGCTACATAATCGTATTCATCTACAGAGTTATTGATACCAAGAAGTATCTTTACATGAAAATATACTGGCTCAAGATCGGCGTGAATCTCACGCTGCTGACCGGTATGGCGCTTTCCGTGACGCTGCTTGAATACGGCGTGCTTCAGAACGCCATAAATTCCGTGATCTTTTTCATGGTCGCCGCACTGAATTACAAGAGCTGTGTTCAGGCGGTTCGGTTGGTAATGAATAAAAAACTTAATAAGGAAAAGAAAATATGAAACAATTTCTTGAGATCGCAAAGATCACAGCGACACACGGCATACGCGGAGAAGTACGCTGTCAGTATTACTGCGACACCGCCGAGGTGCTCTGCGGCTTTGACGAGCTGTATTTTGACAAGGGCGCGAAGAAGGTGACTATCTCGAACGCTTATCCGCATAAGAATGTTGTGATCATGAAGATAGACGGCGTGGATTCCATTGAACAGGCTCAGCCGCTCATCGGAAAAATGCTGTATCTCGACCGTGATGACGCGCAGCTTGACGAGGATCTGTTCTTTATTCAGGATATAATCGGGCTTACCGTCAAGGACGCTGACACGGGCGAGATATACGGAAAGATCACCGACGTATATCAGAACGGAGCGGCGGACGTGTTCTCGATCAAAAGACCCGAGGACGGGCGCGAGCTTATGTTCCCGAACATCTCCGAGGTAGTGCTGAAAACCGATATTGAGGGCGGCGAGATGATCATCCGTCCGCTCAAGGGACTGTTTGACGATGAGGATTGACATAGCGACGCTGTTTCCGGACATGTGCGACAGTGTTCTTCATACAAGCGTGCTCGGACGCGGCATCAAGAACGGATTTATCGAGATCTTCACGCATGATATACGGCTGTATACCAAGGACAAGCACCGCAACGTAGACGACAAGCCCTACGGCGGCGGCACGGGTCTGGTAATGCAGGCGCAGCCGATCTACGACTGCGTGATGACGATCCTCGAACAGCACAAGACCCGCCCACGGATCATCTACCTCTCCCCCCGGGGAGAAACGCTTACGCAAAACAAAGTGCGTGAGCTTGCGGCGGAGGACGGACTTATTCTGATCTGCGGACATTACGAGGGCGTGGACGAGCGCGTTCTTGAAGAACTGAACGCCGAAGAGATCTCGGTCGGTGACTATGTGCTGACGGGCGGCGAGCTGCCCGCGCTGATAATAGCGGACGCGGTCGCGAGACTGCAGCCGGGAGTTCTTCCCAATGAGGACGCGTATTCGCTGGAATCGCATTACAACGGGCTTCTGGAACAGCCGCAGTACACGCGCCCCGAGGTATGGCGCGGACGAACCGTGCCCGAAATACTGCTCTCGGGAGACCACAAGAAAGTCACCGAGTGGCAGCTTGAAGCATCAATTGAGATCACGCGGATAAAGCGCCCCGATCTGTATGAAAAGTATCTTCTGGATCACGCAGAGGAAATAGCCGAAAAACAGCGCAAAGAGCGCGAAAAGCAGCGCAGAAAGGAACGGCGGCTGCAAAAAAGAGCCGCCGAAAATCGATCCGGAAATAACAATGATCTTTTGAAAGGTTAATTTATGACTAAAAACGCATTTATCGCGATCACCGGCAGACCGAATGCCGGAAAATCGTCGCTTACGAATCTGCTCGTCGGAGAGAAGATCTCCATCGTCAGCGAGAAGCCGCAGACGACGCGCAACCGTATCAACGGCGTGCTCACAAGAGGAGATACGCAGTTCGTGTTTATCGACACGCCGGGTATGCTCCGCGCGAAAAACAAGCTTAACGAACATATGGTGAAGTCCATACGCGCGTCGGTAGACGACGTGGACTGCGCCATTCTTATGGCGGACGTTACCAGGAAGATCTCCGTCGTGGAGCAGGAACTGATTCGCTCGTTTGCCGAGCGCGGAACGGAGGTAGTGCTGCTGCTCAACAAGATCGATCTTCTCAGGGACAAGGAAGAGCTGCTACCGATCATAGCACAGTACAGCGCCCTTTACGACTTTGCGGAAGTGATACCGGTCAGCGTAAAGCGCCGCATAAACACCGACAACATCCTTCCGGCTCTGGAAAAATTCGCCATCGAGGGCGAACACTTCTTCCCGGACGACATCGCCACAGACCGCACCGAGCGCTTTCTCTGCGCGGAGATCGTGCGCGAGAAGATCCTCTGGACAATGCAGCAGGAGATCCCGCACGGCACGGCGGTGGATATCGAGAGCTTTAAAACACGGCAAAAAAACAACGCCGAAATAATTGACATCGGCGCTGTGATTATATGCGAAAAGAATTCCCATAAGGGAATGATAATAGGAAAAGGCGGCGAACGCCTGAAGCAGATCGGCACGCTCGCCCGCAAGGACATGGAGGAGCTGCTTGACGCTAAAGTAAATCTTCAGCTGTTTGTCAAGGTCAAGGAGGACTGGCGCAACCGCGAAAACGTTATCAACGAATATAACATCGCGGACGAATGATCCTTATTCGATATCGAACTTTTTAAGATCGCGCTCCGCGTTGGTGATAACGGAGAACAGCGCCGTGCTCTGCTTGGGATACTCCTGCTCGATACGCGCGTTTGTGATCCTTTCGTCGGACGTGCCCTCACCCGCTGCGGCTCGCGCGCGGATCTCGTCTACGGAGATCTTTGCGGCGCACAGTCCCGAAACCTCGTCCGCCGGAACGGAAAAGCTCTTTTCATCGTTCTGACCGCCCGCTGAAAATACCATTCTGTAAGAGCGGTAAACGCAGGTCATTATATATGACGCAACGGACTTTGACAGCTTGGAGTTCCCGGCTTTTGCCATAAGCGAGAAGACCACCTCAAGCGAGTTGGTTATCAGCTTTTTACGGAGAAGAAGTCCCGTATTGCCGTTTACATCGGAACTTTCGGATATGCTGCTTTCGGGCAGCTCATCCTCGACGATCACGGTTCCCGTTCGGGAGCTTGTCCGCCCGAGAAGATAATCGACGGAAACGCCGTAAAAATCCGATGCCTGAACCAGAAAGTCCAGTCCGCATTCGCGCTTTCCGTTCTCATAATGTGACAGCAGCGCCTGCGCGATACCCATTCTGTCCGCCGCGTCCTTCTGCTTTAAGCCGCGCTCCTCGCGCAGCAGCTTTAATACTCTGGGGAAATCCTTATTCATTCTGCACTCTCCTGAGGATCCGAAGCGGATCCGAAATATGTCATTCAAAAATCTGACAAACAAATCATCATGAAGTATATTATATAATATTTATGCCGATTTGTAAAGCGGCAGAATAACCAAATTTTCGTCGGATTTTCCGTATAATATTACAGTGTGTCTATAGGCAACACCGCACAAAGACCGCGCTGCGCGCTTTGTACGGCATTTGCTTGCATCTTTTCCGTCATCTTGCACAAAATCTCCTTGAAAGGCGTCAGCCTTACTGCGTCGATTTTGTACAATCTGACGAAAAATCTGCTGACGCAACTGCCGCACAATCTTTGTGCGATATTGCCTATATATTGGGAGGAATTCAATGAAAAACTACTATCTGTATTTGATCCGTCACGGTATCACTCAAGGAAATCTTGACGGAAAGTATATCGGTCAGACCGATCTGGCACTTTGTCCCGAGGGAAAGCGCGTTATTGAATCGCTGTGTGCCGATGAAATTTACCCCGAGGTGCAGAAGGTCTACTCCTCGCCGCTGGCACGCTGTCTGGAGACCGCTGAGATCATTTATCCCGACCAGAAGCTCATGATAATCGACGAGATCTCGGAGATGAACTTCGGAGAATTCGAGGGAAAAACCACCGAACAGCTTCAGGATCTGCGCGAGTATACCGATTGGATAAAAGGCGGCGCGGATTCCGCTCCCCCGAACGGCGAAAAATACGGCGATTTTTCACTGCGCTGCATTGAGGGACTTGACATCATCTTCAAGGATATGATGCGCGCGGAGATCACCCGTGCCGCGTGTGTTACCCACGCCGGAGTCATCACCAATCTGCTGTGCGGCTACGGGCTTCCAAAGGGCAGACCCAAGGACTTTATGTGCGCCCCCGGTGAAGGCTTTGAGATCGTGCTCTCAACGTTTCTCTGGCAAAAGGGACCAACGTTTGAGATCTCGGGGCGGCTCACCAACAACTTTTAAAAAAGGACTGAAACTGCTGTGAAAAAAATCCTGTCTTTGCTTCTGATCGGCGCTGTAATGCTGTTCTCCGGGTGCGCTGCCCGTGAAAACAAGGTCAGACCGCCGTTTTTTAAAATAACCGATCCCGATACGGGCGGCACGGCGTACCTTCTCGGCACAATGCACGTCGGAAAAGCAAACACCGTCTACCCCGATGAGATCTACGCGGCTCTCGGCGAATGTTCCGCGCTCGCTGTCGAGCTTGATCTGCAGGCTCTTGAAGCGGATCAGCCGCGCTTGAATAACGCTATGAAGATACTGGAATGTAAAAACGGCAGCGCCTCCGACTTTCTCGGCGGGGATTATGACGAGATCAGAACGTTTTTTCAAAATAAACAGCTTTACAGCCCGAACCTTGACGCGTATATCCCCGCTATGTGGAGCTCTGCGCTGTCTAATAAGCTGGCGGGCGACTGCGGATATTCTTCTATGTACGGCACAGACCGCGCAATGCTCACCTACGCAAAAAAGCATTCAATGAAGATCGTCGAGCTGGAGTCCGCAGAGGAGCAATATCAGATCAACGCAAACGAGCCGTCCGAGCTGCAGATATATTCGCTGAGATCCTCCATACAAACGGATTATGAGATACTTAAAGGTCAGATGAAGGAGCTTTACCGCGCGTGGAGCGAAAACGACAGCGCCGCTCTGGAAAGTATGATCGCCGAGGAGGAGATCCCCGAGGGACTGGAGGAAGAGTACGCTCAATATTATTATGATATGTATGAAGGCCGCCAGGAGAAAATGGCTGCCTACATAGCCGAGGCGCTGAAAAACGGAGACAAGGTCTTTGTCGCCGTCGGAGCTATGCACTGTTACGCGCCGCCCGATATTCTTGATTTCCTCGAGGGAAAAGCCGTTATTGAAGAAATAAAATTCGGCAATTAATACACAAAATTTATTGAACCGCATAATATATACAGAACCCGCACCAAAAGTGCGGGTCGGTTTTTTTAGGGGTGAATTTTAATATGGACAAAACCTGTTCCTTATGTGATATAAAAGTCGGCGAAACTGCCGTTGTCGAACGGCTTTGCATACACGGAGCAATGCGCCGCAGGCTGTTGGATATCGGGCTGTGCGACGGAACTGAAGTGAGGTGCGTGGGTCGCAGCCCTATGGGCGATCCCGGCGCGTATCTCATCAGAGGAGCCGTTATCGCCATCCGTGACTGCGACGGGAAACGCGTTATGGTGAGGGGGCGCTGATATGGGACTGACCGCGGGATCCACCGGCATTTGTGCGCTGTCGGGGGATCTTTCTGTAGAAAAAAAGGACCCGAACGACAAAGTCATCGCGTTTGCGGGCAATCCCAACGTCGGAAAAAGCACGGTGTTCAACGCGCTTACGGGACTGCACCAGCACACGGGAAACTGGCCGGGAAAAACCGTGTCCACGGCTCAGGGCAGCTTTCGGACAAACGAGTTCTCCTATATCCCGGTCGATCTTCCGGGTACTTATTCCCTGCTGGCGCACTCTCAGGAGGAGGAAGTCGCGCGGAATTTCATCTGCTTCGGCAAAGCGGACGCGGCGGTGGTGGTCTGCGACGCGACCTGCCTTGAACGCAGCCTTAACCTTGCGCTCCAGGTCGTGGAGATCTGCGAAAAAACTCTGGTCTGCGTCAACCTTATGGACGAGGCAAAGCGGCGCGGTATCAAGGTCGATCTCAAGGTGCTTGAGGAAAACCTCGGCGTTCCCGTGGTGGGAACCTCCGCGCATGATAAAAGGTCACTGAAAAAGCTCACACAGCGGCTGGACGATCTTTGCAGCGGAAGGATCGAAACGGCTCCAAGAAGGTTACATTACACAGATCCGATAGAACAGGCTGTTGAAGTCGTTTCGGAAACGCTGGATAAGCGGTACGGCAACGATCTTCCCGCGAGATGGACAGCGCTCAGGATCATTGACGGCGACAGCTCGCTTATAGCGGAGATCAGGAAGTTTTTCGGCGAAGATCCTCTGGATCACAAGGAGATCTCCGACGCGGTAGAACGTGCCGGGAATATCCTTGCCGAAAACGGGATAACCTCCGACCGGCTTAAGGATCAGATCGTTTCCTGTATTCTGGGGAACGCGGAAGAGATCTGCGTCGGCTCGGTATCCGAGACTGATCCCGAACGGGCGTTTTCGGCCGCGGATAAGATACTCACAAGCAGACTGTTCGGATATCCCATAATGCTGCTTATGCTTATGGCAGTGTTCTGGATAACGATAGTAGGAGCAAACTATCCGAGCGAGCTGTTGAGTACGGGACTTTTCTGGGTAGGAGACAGGCTTTCGGAATTTCTGAATTTTATCGGATCTCCGGAATGGCTGAGCGGAGTGATCGTAGACGGCGCGTACCGCGTTCTGGCATGGGTAGTGGCGGTAATGCTGCCGCCTATGGCTATCTTTTTCCCGCTGTTTACTCTGCTTGAGGATCTGGGATATCTGCCGCGCATAGCCTACAATCTCGACAAGCCGTTCTGCAAATGCAATGCGTGCGGAAAACAAGCGCTCACCATGTGCATGGGCTTCGGCTGCAACGCGGCGGGAATAGTCGGCTGCCGCATAATAGACAGCCGCCGCGAGCGTCTTATCGCGATGCTTACAAATGTGTTTGTACCGTGCAACGGGCGTTTCCCGATGATGCTGACGATCATTTCGATATTCTTTGTAGGCGGTGCTGTCGGGATAGGCGGCAGTCTGCTTTCGGCGGCGGCGCTGACGGCGGTGATAGTTCTCGGGATACTTACAACATTTCTGATATCAAAGCTGCTCTCCGCAACTCTCCTCAAAGGAGAACCGTCGTCCTTCACACTGGAACTGCCGCCGTTCCGCAAGCCGCAGATCGGAAAGATACTCGTGCGTTCTCTGCTGGACAGAACGATATTCGTGCTTGGAAGAGCGGTGATATCCGCCGCGCCCGCGGGCGTGATAATCTGGATTCTGGCGAACGTGACGGCAGGGGACAATACGCTGCTAAACTATGTAACAAACTTTTTCGACCCGTTCGGACGCTTTATAGGAATGGACGGCGCGATAATAACAGCGTTTTTGCTGGGACTTCCCGCGAACGAGATAGTGATCCCGATCATAGTGATGACCTACGCGCAGCAAGGAAGTCTTGCGGAAGCGGCACCCGCGCAGATGCTGGAGCTGTTCACACAGAACGGCTGGACATGGGTAACGGCGGCGTGCGTGATAATATTTACGTTAATGCACTTTCCGTGCGCTACGTCGCTGCTGACGATAAAGAAGGAAGCGGGCGGCATGAAATGGGCGGCATTGGCGTTTGCGATACCGACAATATGCGGAATAACGGTATGTGCGGTAATAGCAAATATGGCGAGATTACTTGGAATGTAAAAAAGCAGGCTATTTAAATTTTAAAAACCGGGATTCCAAAGGGACTAGTCCCTTTGGCGGGGTTTGGGGCAGAGCCCCAATGGGGTTCGGGGCAAAGCCCCGACATAAAATAACCGGGCGCGGAGCGCGGAGAACGCTGTTAAATCTCCAAACTCGCGAAGCGAAGAAGAGATTTAACAGTCGTTCGCAGCGCGGAGCGGCGTTGACAAGATCAACCTTTATGGCTGATGTTTCTGTGTCGGAATTGCTTTCGCCGTTGCAGCTCCCGCAACCGAATAGGTTGTGCAAATGGCACGCCCCGCAGCGCTGCGAACGACTTAACACAGTCCTCGCACTTCATGCATTGGACTGTGTTAAGCGTTCTCCGCGCTGCGGGGCTGGTGATATTGCCCCACACCCCACAAGGGGCTCCGGTCTGTCGGTCAGCCCCTCCGTCACTTCGTGACACCTCCCCTCCAGGGGAGTCACCCTTGACCCCGCCAAAGGGCGCCGCGCCCTTTGGAATCCCGGTTTTTAACTTTACAATACCCTGCTAAATTATTATTTGTCTATTGCTTACAGATTCTTATTGGACGGCCCCTCCAGCAATTCCCCGCTGCCCGAAAACCTCGACCCGTGACACGGACAATCCCACGAATGTTCCGCACGGTTTCTCTTAAGCGCACAACCCATGTGCGTGCACCTCGGCGCGTTTATGCTCAGCAGATCCTTAACAGCGTTAAGTCCGTTGAACAGCAGCTGCTTCTTGAAAATGCTTCTTGACGGATCGAATACATCCGCAAAACGGCTCTTTCCCTCAAGGATCAGATCGCGGACTATCTCCGCCCCCGCCATAGCTGTCGTTATCCCCCATTTGTTGAACCCCGTCAGAACATACCAATCCGGCGTCAGCGCCGAATATTGTCCGATATACGGAAGCCCGTCCAGCGTAATGCAGTCCTGCGCACTCCACGCGTACTTCACCTTAGCTCCCGGATATTGCTCCTCCGCAAACTCCGTAAGCTCGTTCATTCTGCACCCGTCGCCTGTCCTGTGCGCTCCCCCGCCGATCAGCAGCAGATCCCCGACGCTCCGAAACGACATTCCGTTAGTATCGGCGTCCATATAGAAGCCCTCGGGACGCGGAGAATTCTCTAGCGCGATAACACTGGAACGATTCTGATACATTTTCAGATAATAGCACCCCACACGGTCAATAAACGGAAAATGCGTTGCTATGATCACCTTTTTCGCAATCACCCGCCCACTGCTGCACAGTGCAGTCGTTCCGTGTATCTCACGGACGTGTGTATTCTCAAAGATACGTATTCCCGACACTATCCCACGCAGAAACTTAAGCGGATCAAATACCGCCTGATTCGGAAACTTGACAGCCCCGACCGCCGGAAGCGGCAGATCTACCCTCTCGCAGAACTCCGCCGAATAACCGATCCTCTCCAACACACGGATCTCACGTTCCAGAGCCTTTCTGTCGTTTTTAGAATAGATATACCCGTCCGCTTTCCGAAAATCACAGTCGATATTCTTTGCCAGCGCGGCGATCCTTCCCAAAGCGCTGCGGTTTGCCATAAGGTACTTATGCGCCTTTTCAAGACCGTACTGCCCGGCGATCTTTTGGTATATCAATCCGTGCTGAAACGTGACCTTCGCGGTGGTCTTTCCGGTCGTGCCTCGGCAGATCCTGCCGCGCTCAACGACCGTGCAGTCAAATCCCGACTCCTTCAGCTCATGCGCCGCAAGCAGTCCCGCTATCCCTCCGCCAACGATAAGAACGTCCGTGCGAAGCTCCCCCTTAAGCGCGGGATATTCGGGCATACGAACGTCTGCCCACACAGAACGGTTTTCCATAACATCACCTTTTTTTTTAGAAATTTCAAAAACGGCGGGCAAAGCCCGCCTAGCCGGCTCCGATCAGCTCCGCTTCACTTCGTTACGCTCCGCCGCCCGGAACCGCTTTTTGAAATTTCTCCTGCACCTTTAAAATGTTGATCTCTTCTCTCCGGCAATTACAGCGCGTCCATAAAGCTGCCGATAACCTTGACCGCCTTTGCGGCGGTCTTTCTGCGCAAACGGCGGTTTCCCGAGAAGGACTTGACCGCCATAAAGGTAAGTCCGCCGGTAATGATCCCAGCTGCGGCTCCCTTAAAAATGCTGCTTGTATCTCGTGTCATTGAAATCATCTCCTTATTAAAAACGCTCAGCGTTCGCCGAAAATTCCTCCGGAATTTCCGACGAGCATCGCGCGAAGTCTTTTTCTCCGAAAAATCCTCCGTGCTTCACACGCTTCGCTATTAAAAACGCTCAGCGTTCGCAGAAAATTCCTTCGGATTTTCCGACGAGCATCGCGCGAAGTCTTTTTCTCCGAAAAATCCTCCGTGCTTCACACGCTTCGCTATTAAAAACGCTCAGCGTTCGCAGAAAATTCCTTCGGATTTTCCGGCGAGCATCGCGCGAAGCCTTTTTCTCAGAAAAATCCTCCGCGCTTCATCCGCTTCGCTTGTGCTAAACTTTTCGTTACTATTTTCATCATATCGCCACGCTTTATACGGAAATTAAAAAAGCAAATGCTTGAAAAAACGGATGTTTTTGTGCAAATTCCCGCATTTGGGCAGCAATTCTATCCGTTTTTTGTTAAAAGCGACAAAATGCAAGTTTTAAATTAAAATCTTGCAAAAATCTATTGACAAACTTAAATAAAGCGAGTATAATAAAGACATAGCAAAGGGGCTATGGAGTACGTCCGCAAAGGCGATGGCATACTCCATAGTCTCTTTTCTTTATATATAAACATTTGAAAGGAGCTGTTCTTAAATGAACGCAGCATTTGCGGTACTTGCATCAGCTAGTACCGAAGAGATCGTCAACAAGACGATGTTCAACGTCGGCGACGGAAACGGTATCTGGTACCTTATAGGCGCGGCGCTGGTATTCTTTATGCAGGCAGGCTTCGCGATGGTGGAGACCGGTATGACCCGCGCGAAAAACGCCGGCAATATCATCATGAAAAACCTGATGGATTTCTGTATCGGCACGGTAGTTTTCGTACTGATCGGATTCGGGCTTATGTTGGGCGAGGATACCCTCGCAGGACTGATCGGTATCCCGAACCTCGATATTCTCGGAAATTTCAACGACTTTGACCGCTGCGCCGAATTCGTGTTCAACCTCGTATTCTGCGCAACCGCTGCGACCATCGTTTCCGGCGCAATGGCGGAGCGTACAAAGTTCATCAGCTATTGTATCTACTCGGGAGTTATCAGTGCGATCGTTTATCCGATCGAGGCGCACTGGATCTGGGGCGGCGGCTGGCTCGCTCAGCTCGGCTTCGTTGACTTCGCGGGTTCGGCTGCGATACATATGGCAGGCGGTACCTGCGCGCTTATCGGCGCGGCAATGGTCGGACCGCGTATCGGCAAATTCGGCAAAGATAAAAAGCCCCGCGCTATCCTCGGTCACTCTATGACGCTCGGCGCTTTGGGCGTGTTTATTCTCTGGTTCGGCTGGTACGGCTTTAACGGTGCGGCGGCTGACAGCGTTGAGAGCCTTGCGCGTATATTCCTCACGACTACGATAGCCCCCGCTGTCGCAACCTGCACGACCATGGTATTCACCTGGCTCAAAAACGGCAAACCCGACGTTTCGATGTGCCTTAACGCTTCGCTTGCGGGTCTGGTAGGCGTTACCGCTCCGTGCGCGGACGTTGACGCTATAGGTGCGACTGTTATCGGACTTGTTTCGGGATTCCTGGTAGTGTTCGGCGTTTGGCTGCTCGACTACAAGCTCCACATTGACGACCCCGTCGGCGCTGTAGGCGTTCATTTCTGCAACGGTATCTGGGGAACTCTCGCGGTAGGTCTGTTCTCGACCGGTACAGGTCAGAACGTCGGCGTGGGCGGTACTCCCGTAAAGGGTCTTTTCTACGGCGGCGGATTCACTCAGCTTGGTGTTCAGGCGCTCGGAATAGTTGCTGTGCTTGCCTGGACGGGAGTTGTTATTACTCTTACGTTCCTGATCATCAAGAAGACGATAGGACTGCGCGTTTCCCGTCACGAGGAGATCGTGGGTCTGGACGCTACGGAGCACGGTCTGCCCAGCTCCTACGCGGACTTTATCCCCTCTATGCAGATACAGACGACCGCGTCGGGACGCGAAAGAGAAGTGGAAACACTCAGCTCCGAAAGCAGCGTTCCCGTTATCCGCAAGAGCAGCTCCGACAGCGCAAAGATCTCCAAGGTTGTTATCATCACCAAGCCCGAGCAGGTCGAGCCGCTTAAGAACGCGATGTCCTCTATTGGTATCACAGGCATGACGGTAACTAACGTACTCGGCTGCGGAATGCAGAAGGGCGCGAAGGAATTCTACCGCGGCGTACCTATTGAAACGCACCTTCTCCCGAAAATCAAGATGGAGATCGTCGTATGCAAGGTGCCTGTTGAAACGGTAGTAAACACGGCGCGTGAAACATTGTATACAGGCAGGATCGGCGACGGAAAGATCTTTGTATATGACATAAGCGACGTTGTCAAGGTAAGAACCGGCGAAAGCGGTTACGACGCGCTTCAGGACAACGAATAAGAAGTTGTTATAATTTAAGCTTATCCCTCAAAAGCAATTAACAGCCCCGTATGACAACAGGGCTGTTAGTTGTTTTCATTTATCCAGCAGCAGATTAGCCGCAAACGCCGCCATAACGTCATATTCCTCGTCCGCGCCAACCGCGTCGACCGGCTGCTCCAGCGGTTCGCATACACCGTTTTTGGTGCGTATGGTGCGGTTAAGTGAAAGCGTTATCTTTTCGTCGGTGCGCGACGTAACACAGACCGTATTTTTCGGTGAGATACCGCAGGTTATAAGCTGAACGCCGCGCGGCAGCTCTCCGGAAAAGCGCTCGCCGTCAACGATCACTCCCAGCGCGCATCGCACGCGCACGTCGCCGTCCTTGCCGACGATAACAGCCGCCTCATCACAGTCGATCTCCGCTTTCTTTTCGGTCTTTATAACCTTGATACCATTAAGATGTCTGTCGGAATTAGATTCTCCAACGATACAAACCACAAACACCGCTCCCCGAAATATAAGTGATTATTATTCTGCGTTTTTTTCGACAAATTATTTACACAAATAAAAAACCTTGACAAATTCAAAAAATAATGGTAAAATTAAAAACAGGAAGTGATATAGTGGCGCTTGAATATCAAAGATATGGCAGAAATAAAAACACGCTTGTCAACAAAACCTATATTGAAAGCGGTGAATATAAGCGTAAATTTGACAACGCTACAGTCAATCCTGCTGTTAATAAGGCATTGTATGACTGCGCTAAAAAAGCCTTGAAGCACAGAAGCGGAACCGAGCTTGAAGATATGTATTGGATCGACGGCGAAACCGGAAGTGTGATCTATTCTGCTCTTGACAGCACCGAAGCGAGAGCTGTTGAGTACACGGAAAAAATCAAAAGCATTTTACGAGAAACCGGTGACAAAAAAATTATCACTTTACATACTCACCCAAACAGTATGCCGCCCAGCATCGAGGATTTTAATTCGTGCTTCAAGCACGGCTATCATTCCGGATATGTGGTTTGTCATAACGGAAAGCTGTTTAGATATTCGGCGAATGAGCGGGTTAGTCCATCGCTTTACAAATTGCATATTCAGAACTTTTTGGACGATGGGTTTGACGAGTACAATTCACAAATAAAAGCTTTAGAGAAAATAAAATTAAACTATGCCATTAAATTTGAGGAGGTGTTATAATGGCTGAAAAAGAGTACATTATCAACGATAATGTTATTATTCCCGAATATATCAAGAAAATGACTCGCGAAGAGCGTGACCGTGAGATCGCACGTATCGAAAAAGAGCACCTTGATCAAAAGCGGCAAGCTCAAAACACACACGAAGCAGGCTAAAAACGCTTTTTTACAAACTGAAATATCCCCGACAAGATCGGGGATATTGTTATATTATGTAATATTTCCTCAAGTAAAGATTTTAAATCTTCAGTCGAGGAAAACTCTCAGCGCCTTGCTCTTGCTCTGCGAACGCAGCTTTCTCAACGCCTTAGCTTCGATCTGGCGAATTCTCTCCCGTGTCACGGCAAACTGCCTTCCGACCTCCTCAAGCGTATGCGCACGGTCATACCCTACGCCATAGCGGAACTTCAGCACCTCGCGCTCCCTTTCCGGCAACGTGTTCAGCGCCTTGTTCAGTTCATCCTTGAACACCGACTGCATAGCCGTGTCGATAGGCGCGGGCGCGTCCTCATCGGGAATGAAATCCCCGAGATAGCTGTCCTCCTCTTCGCCTACGGGAGCCTCCAGCGATACGGGATCCTGCGCGATCCTGATGATCTCGCGAACCTTCTCCGGAGTCATGTTCAGCTCCTTCGCTACCTCGTCGACAGTCGGCTCATGCCCGTTCTCATGCAGCAGCTTGTTCTGCATTTTCTTTACGCGCGATATGGTCTCCACCATATGCACGGGAATTCTTATGGTACGCGCCTGATCCGCGATAGCACGCGTGATGGACTGACGTATCCACCAGGTCGCATAGGTCGAAAACTTGTAGCCCTTCGTGTGGTCGAACTTCTCCACCGCCTTGATCAGTCCGCTGTAACCCTCCTGAATGAGATCCAGCAGCGGCATACCGCGCCCAACGTAGTGCTTGGCGATACTTACCACCAACCGCATATTCGCGACTATCAGCCGGTCCCGCGCCTGCTCGTCGCCCTGCGCGATCCTCTCGGCAAGCTCCACCTCTTCCTCGGCGGTAAGCAGCGGTATCTTGCCTATCTCGCGAAGATGGATCTTCACAGGATCGTCAACTGCGCCGGCTCCCTTTTCGGAGCCGTCGTCGCCGAATTCCAGCGCCTTGTTAAGATCGTCCTCAACGTTGAAATCGTCCTCCAGCTTGATATTGTTGCGCTCGAGAAACTCGCTCAGCTTATCGGGATCAATGTCCGCTTCATCTATAATATTGTAAAGTTCCTTGGTAGATATTGTCCCTGTCTGTTTGCCGCGCTCAAGAAGCTCGTTAAAAATACTTTTTTCGATATTACTCATTTGCAAGTCCTTTCATCGGGTATGTATAAACAACATTATTCCAGAAAATCTTTAAGTTTTCGGCTTCTTGTAGGATGACGCAGCTTTCTCAAAGCCTTTGTTTCGATCTGACGGATGCGCTCGCGCGTGACCTGAAACTCCTGACCCACCTCCTCGAGCGTTCTCTGCCGCCCGTCAATAAGTCCGAATCTGAGTATAATAACGCGCTTTTCGCGGTCAGTAAGCGTGTCGAGAACCTCGCCGAGCATCTGCTTGAGCATAGAATTGCACGCCTCGTCGGCGGGCGCGGGCGCGTCCTCGTCGGGAATAAAATCTCCGAGATGGCTGTCCTCCTCCTCACCGATAGGGGTCTCCAGTGAAACGGGATCCTGTGCTATTCTGATGATCTCACGAACCTTATCCACGCTCATTCCGAGATATTCCGCGATCTCATCCTCGTTAGGCTCACAGCCGTTCTCATGCAGCAGCGTTCCCTGTGCCTTCTTCACCTTAGTGATGGTCTCCACCATATGCACGGGGATCCTTATTGTACGCGCCTGATCGGCAATGGCACGCGTGATAGCCTGCCTTATCCACCATGTGGCATAGGTCGAGAATTTGAAGCCCTTGGTGTAGTCGAACTTCTCAACGGCCTTGATAAGTCCCATATTTCCTTCCTGGATAAGATCGAGGAACTGCATACCGCGGCGCACGTATTTCTTCGCAATGCTGACCACAAGCCGCAGATTCGCTTCGATAAGACGCTTCTTTGCGTACTCGTCGCCCGTTTCCATACGCGCGGCAAGCTCGATCTCCTCCTCGGTTGACAACAGCGGGATCTTGCCTATATCCTTGAGGAAGGACTTCACCGAATCATCGGGGAGCATTACGTCCGCGTCGGAGCTGTCCGCGTAATCGTGATCCGAATAGTCGAGAATGCTGTCAATATCGAGATCCGCGTCAAAGTTGTCGACGATCTTGATATTCATGCTGACTATCCTGTCAAATATCCTGTTGATCTGATCGGCGTCAAAGTTCAGCTCCTCCAGCGCGTCGGTGATCTCCTTCGCGGTAAGGCTGCCTCTTTGCTTTCCCTGATTGAACAACTCCTCCAATGCGTTGGGGGATCCGTTATGCTCGGTCATCACTTTTTCTTCTCCTTTAGCTTTTGCGCCCATTCGAGCAGCTCGCTGTCGGACATTTCGTCCGCCGGCTTTAAATCGGCGCTGCCATAATTATTCAGTACGTCTATATAATCCGACACAGCGTCGGAATCGTTCGCGAACGCGGTATCGTCAACTATCTGAGTTATTCTGCCCATTTCGGACGGCGCAAATTCCTCATTAAACAAAGAAATGTCGGGCATATCGCCGTTTTTCAGCACATTTATCAAAAAATCGTACACTTTCTTGTTGAACGCTGTGACAAAATCTCCCTTAAGCCGCTTGCTGACCCAGTTCAGCTTGTCGGGATTGTGATACAAAAAGCAGATTATCCCGCGCTCAGCGCGTTCCTCCTTCGGCAGCTTAAAGCCGTCGGGATTGATCCTGTCAACCTTCGGGTGAAGGAGCTGATTCTGTTCGCGGCTCTTCTCACGTCGATTATTGCGGAACACCTCGCTGTTGACCGCCCTTGTTATCGTGTCGGCAGGAACACCCGCGGTTTTCGCGGCTCTGGATATGTAGACGGCGCGGTCAAGCTCGTTGCGGATCTCCGCCAAAAACGGCACCGCCTTCTTCAGATACGCTGCCCGTCCGTCGTCAGAGTTGATATCCAGACCAAAAACCAGCTTGTCCATCTGATACTCGATAGCGCCCGCCGACTTCTCTATCAGCATAGCGAACGCCTCTGCCCCGAATTTCTTTATAAACTCGTCGGGATCCTTCGCGCCGTCCATTTTCAGCACACGCGCCCTCACGCCCGCCTCGGACAGCAGATTTATCGCCCTTGAAGCCGCCTTCTGCCCCGCCTCATCGGAATCATACGACAATATGACCTCGCTCTTTCCGAGCCGTGAGATGATATTACACTGCTGCGCGGTAAGCGACGTTCCCAGCGACGCGGCGGCGCTGTCAAAGCCCGCTTGGTGCATGGAGATCACATCCATATAGCCCTCGCACAGTATAAAGTAATTTGCTTTTGAATTCTTCGCGATGTTAAGCGCGAACAGCAGATTGCTCTTGCTGAATATCATAGTTTCGGCGCTGTTAAGATACTTCGGGATCTTCTTGTCTTCCGACAGGGTACGTCCGCCGAACGCCGCAACGTTCCCCCTTGTATCGAAAATCGGGAACATAACGCGGTTGCGGAACTTGTCGTACATCTTATTGTTATTGTTCGCCAACAGCGAAGCGTCCGCCATCTCGAAATCCGAGAAGCCCAGACCCCTGAGATAAAAATGCAGATCATGATAATCATCAGCGGCATATCCCAGCCCGAACCTTTTTATAGTATGATCGGAAAGTCCGCGCCGCCTGAGATACTCAAGCCCCGTCGCACCCTCCGGAGAAAACAGCTTCTTATGGAAGAACCTCCCCGCCTCGCGCTGCATTTCATACATACGCTGGCGCTTCTTTGCCGAGCCGTCGTCCTTGTCCTCTGGCATCGGCATCCCCGCCCTTTGTGCCAGAAACCGCACAGCGTCCATATAGTCCAGATTCTCGATCATCCTTATAAACGTGATCACATCGCCGCCCGCGCCGCAGCCAAAGCAATGAAACAGCTGCTTATCCGGGGAAAACGAGCATGACGGCGACTTCTCCGAGTGAAAAGGACATCGGCACATATACGAGCTTCCCGACCGTTTAAGCTCCACATAGCCCTGCGCCACGGAGATCAGATCATTATTATCGTGCAGATCACGGATAAAATCCTCGGAAAGCCGCATATTAACTCCTTATTTTAAAGAATTTCAAAATTCGAACTTGACTGCACGCTCCGTGCTGCGCACTCCGCTTAGCAGCCAAGTCCGAACCGGTCGAAAAAATTTTTTTATTATTTGTTAAAATTTTTTCGACACTTTTTGAAATTCACTGTCCTATCGCACGTTGATCTTGGCGTTAGCACCTTTGCTGCGTGTTTATCAAGTTGATCTCGGCGCAGGAGCTTTAGAACCGCGTGTAGCGCACACTTTAATCGTCATCGGTTCCAGCCCTTGGGTATGCACAGCCTGCTGAAATAATCTATAGCATATTCGTCCGTCATACCGCTGATATAGTCGCCGACGGCGACCTCAAGCCCGTCGTGCTCCGCGATCTCCACATATAACCGCGGCATTTCGTCCTTGTTTTCAACAAAATACCTGAACAGATATTCTACAATATTACCCGCCTTGTCCTTCTCTGCGACAGTCGGAGCGGCGCGGTAAACTCTCTCGAACATAAACGCTCTCAGTTCGCCAAACGCCTTTTCGGTGAGCGCGTCAAACTTTATTTCCCTGCCGCTGTTCTCCACAAGCGACCGCACAAGACTCGTGATACGCTCGGACTTCGTTACTCCCAGAGTTTTCAGCGGGAATTCGGGCAGATCCTCCTGACGGATAACCCCGCCGCGTATCGCGTCCTCAATATCGTGATTTATGTAAGCGATCTTATCGCAGTGCCTTACCACCATACCTTCAAGCGTCATAGGCGGCGCGGACGCTCCGCGGTGCGAAACGATCCCGTCAATGACCTCGGCGGTGAGATTAAGCCCCTTGCCGTCCTTTTCGAGAACCTCCACAACGCGCTTGCTTTGGAGATTGTGCGCAAAGCCGTTCGGGAGCAGCTTATCGAGAACACGCTCCCCGTCGTGCCCGAACGGAGTATGCCCCAGATCGTGACCGAGCGCTATCGCCTCGCACAGATCCTCATTAAGTCCCAGCGCACACGCCACAGTCCTTGCTATCTGGCTGACCTCCAGCGTGTGGGTGAGCCGTGTGCGGTAGTGATCCCCGTGCGGTATCAGAAATACCTGCGTCTTGTGCTTAAGACGCCGAAACGAGTTGCAGTGAATGATCCTGTCGCGGTCACGCTGAAAATCCGTTCGGAAATCGCAGGGCTTCTCATACACCTTCCGTCCCTTGCTGTCCTCAGATTTACAGGCATATTCGCTGAGAATAAGACGTTCGTTCGCCATGATCCGTTCTCTTGGAAGCATCAGTCACCGCTCCTCTCGAAAAAATCCCTACATATATAAATACAATTTTCGACCTTAAAAATCCTTTTAAAAAATAAAATTCGGCTAAATTGCTAAAATCACGTGCTTTTTATTGTTAATTTTTACGAGAAGAATTCTATTATTCGGCGAAATCGTACCATTCCTTTCCGAGAACCTCGATCTTTACCTTCCCGTTGCAGCTGTCGATCAGCTTGTCGCATAGCTTTTGGGACAGCTCCCCGCGCACCCAAAGCGAGATATCCACGCCCTCGCCGAATTCTTCGCTCTCCGTCCGTGTATCAAACTCCGCAAAGATCTGCGGAAGCCGCCCGTAAAGCGAATAATCAAGCGAGATCCTGATATTTTCCGCCATCGCCATGACCTTGATGTCGGCGCTGTCAACCGCGTCCTTAGCGC
>JAIEDJ010000319.1 GCA_029068025.1 Oscillospiraceae bacterium
GAGCATATTAAATTATTATTTAAGATACTTTTTCAGCACCTTTGCCACCTTTTCCACATTGATCGGCTTCGGTATATGCGCGTCCATTCCCGCATTCAGACACCGCTTCACATCGTCCGAGAACGCGTCCGCCGTCATGGCGATGATCGGCAGCCCATGATCCGGATGCATACCGGATCTGATGATCTCCGCCGCCTCATAGCCCGACATCACAGGCATTCTGATATCCATAAGGATAGCCTTGTAATATCCCGGATTGCTGTTCTCGAACATCTCAACACAGACCTTGCCGTTCTCCGCGCGGTCAAGATCCAACCCCATATTGGAAAGCAGCTCGTTCGCTATCTCCCAGTTGAGATCATTGTCCTCCGCAAGCAGCACTTTCGCGTTGTTAAAGTGAACATCAAAGCCTACCTGCTCGGTGCGTTCCGCATCAACCGGCTTCGACAGCGCCTTGCTTTCATCAATGTCATTCACAAATCGCCTCAAACCGTAATACAGCGTAGAAGGGAGCAGCGGCTTCGGGATAAACCCGGTCACACCCTCCGCAATAGCTTCTTCCTCGATGTCCGCCCAGTCATATGCGGTCATCAGCAGTACCGGACCGTCGTCTCCCAGCTCGCGGCGGATCTCCCGCACAGTAGCTATACCGTCCATTCCCGGAAGCTTCCGATCCAGCAGAATAACGTCATATGGGATACCGCCGCTCGCGGCGGCAGAAGCCATCTTCACGGCAGACTCGCCGTCAAGTATCACTCCGGAATTTGCGCCGATCTCGTTGAGAGTATTCATCGTCGCGGCGCAGGTCTCTTCGTTGCCGTCCACAACGAGCATATGCCAGTTGGGCAGCTTCATCTCCTCAGCAGGAATGTTGGCCTTCTCAAGATCCAATACGACGTCAAACTGCGTTCCCTTGCCCGGAGCGCTGGTCAGCTTGATCGTGCCCCCCATAGTGTCAACTATATATTTAGTGATAGCAAGTCCCAGACCTGTGCCTTCGGTTTTGTTGACTTGCTCGGAATCCTCCCGCACAAACGCCTTGAACACGTTCTTCTGGAATTCCCCTTTCATGCCGATCCCGTTGTCCTTGACCGACATATGGAGCTGCGTGTATCCGTTTCCGCGCTTCGACTCGCTCTCCGATATACGCACCTCTATTCTGCCGCCCTCCGGAGTAAACTTTATCGCGTTGGACAGCAGATTCAGCAGTATCTGATTCAGCCGAAGCGAGTCACAGTAAAAGTGCTCATACTTTATATTCTCAATAAACACGTCAAACTGCTGATCCCTTTCCCTGATCTGCGGCATAGACATACTTATCACTGAATCCATAAACTCGCGCAGCGATACCTCAGACATCGAAAGAGTCATATTACCGCTTTCGATCTTGGACATATCCAGAATATCGTTGATAAGTCCGAGCAGATGCTTGCCGGAAAGATTGATCTTGCTAAGACAGCTCTCAACCTGCTGACGGTTGTCAATATGAGCGGTCGCGATGGAGGTCATTCCGACGATAGCGTTCATAGGAGTCCGGATATCGTGCGACATATTCGACAAAAAATCGCTCTTTGACCTGTTTGCCTTTTCCGCTTCCTCACGCGCCTGGGCAAGAAGGCGCATATGCCTTTGACTCATGCGGAAATACATAAAGAACACTATGCAAAGCAGAATGATCACAACGCAAAGCGTAATGATAAACAGAGCCGCCCGCGTGTTGTCAAGCCCGTTTATGGTTCTGTCAAGAACACCGTAGGGCATAGCCGTCACAAGATACCATTCCGCGTTCGGCAGCGGCGTGCAGTAGATGTGCTGCTTCTCGCCATGGAGATTAATGACGGATGTGAGATCACGGTTCTCGTTCATCGCCTTCCGAAGCTCTTCTATAAACTTCTCGTCCCCTCCGTCGTTTTCGGCATACTCGCTGCGGATCATGCTGAAAAAATTCTCCTTGAGATCAAATCCGTCGTTGCGGATAACAAACGTTCCGTTCCGGCGGATTATGTGCGAGTGAGTGAGGTTTGTGCCCTCGTCCAGCGAGAGTATCCTGTTTATATATGTTGTCGGAATACCCGCCGCCAGCGCAACGCTCTTTGTACCGTCGTCCAGACGATATTCAGCGGGAACGGCCAGCATAACGATCTTTTCCTCGCCGGCGGAGTGACCGACAGCGACCTTGTCCTCTCCCGTCAGTACGGAAGCCATAAACGGCTCGGGATCCTCAAGCACAACATCCGATCCGTATATCATATGGAATTTTCCCGAAGCGTCGAGGAACGCCATATAATCATAGCTGCGTATCTCACCCTCATATTGCAGCTTCCTGCGCTGATCTGTCTCATTGCTGAAGCTCCCGGGCGGATCGTTGGCAACGATCGTTCTGAGCGGATCCAAGCGGAGACTGATCGCAGTCTCAAAATGAGTGGCGATCTGCTCGCTCATTCCCTGCATATAAACGGTTCCGACGTCGCTTATTACGCGCTGGCTCTCGTTTCCCATACTTACAACGAAGGTCGTAAGCGCCGCCGTCGTTGCGATTATCAGCAGTATCAGACTTACAACAAGAAAGATTGAAGTCTTTTTCTTATTTGAACTCATACGGTATATACCCCATCTAAAAATATATCAATAATCAACAACGGACGATCCCTTTGTAAAAAACGGATCGTCCTTGTCCTCTTAATTATACATCATCCAGCTCTTTCAAAGCGCAGATGATCTCATCATAATCACGGCGAACCGTTTCCAGAAGCTCGGGAGCATTGTCGGCTACGGTGTTCCGCAGCGCCTCTGTCAGCTCGGAAGCCGACTCGCGCAGTCTGTCAAAGCCAAGATTAAGACATACTCCCTTGAGGGTATGCGCCATTCTGAACGCGGTCTCGTAGTCCTTATTCTCAAATGCCTCAAACAGCTGAACCGCCGACTTATCGTTCGGGAATTTCCTCACGAACTTGTCAACGATACGCTCCGAACCGCCCATAAGCGACAGCACGCCGTCGTAATTCGAGCCGGTCTTATTATAAAAGTCCCTCAATGTCAAGTATATCCACTCCCTTCATGATGCCGTAGTCGGTCTCGCTCGGAACGAGCTTTCCGATAACGCCTGTAAAGCGCTGCGGCGCTTCCAATGTCCATGTAGAACGGCAGATAAGCCTGTAGGTGCTGCACTTCATATTCTCCGGATAATTATGCTTGATATCGGGAGACGAGGTTATTCTGAAGGACTGCGTGGGAGATCCGTTTCCGCTGCCAAGCGTAATTACCTGGTGCAGATACAGCTGAGTTATCGGATTCTGCGGCGTGCCCGCACGGAACATAGATGACATCTCCTTGAGTACTTCCTGGCCGAAAACAGAGATCAGGCTGTCATCGTGAACGGGATCGACTATGGTCTCGCTGATACCCAGCACGTCCGCGCTCTTCTTCGAGAACGTAAGCAGCTTGGACTCGGCATTATACTCGAACGAACAGCCGCCCGTGATCCCCTCAAAGAAACGGTTCTTCATCTTTTCGTACTCAAGCAGGTGAAGCAGTCTGTCGGACGCGTACAGAGCGTCATTCTTAAGCAGCTCGCGGGCAAACTCCTTGATGTCGTCCTCGCCCTTGATATTCTGTGTTCCGCCCTCTTTTACAAGGCGCATTTCCTCGCTGCGGATCTCCAGGCACTTGAGCAGCAGCGGATTAAACTGTCCGCACTCGCCCTTAAGGATCATCTCTATGGCAGTCTCATGCGAAAATGCCTTCTTATAGCAGCGCTCAGCAGTCAGCGCGTCGTAAACGTCCGCTAAGGACACTACCTGCGCCGCTATCGGGATATCGTCGCCCGCAAGTCCGTCGGGGTATCCGCGTCCATCCCAGCGCTCATGGTGCCATCTCGTTATCGAATAAGCGAGCTTTACCAGCGGCTCCTCGCGGTGGAAAGGCAGATCCGCAAGCATCTGAGAGCCGACTGCGGAGTGGGATTTCATTATCTTGAACTCCTCATCGGTGAGCCTGCCCGGCTTGTTGAGCACCTCATCGGGAATGGAGATCTTGCCGATATCGTGCAGCGCGGAAACGCTTGCGATAAGCATACAATCCTTTTCCGTAAGTCCGTACTTATCGGTCTGATTGACGATCTCCTTGAGAAGGATCTCGGAATAGCTCTGTACGTTGATAACGTGCGTTGCGCACTCGTTGTTGCGGAACTCGACGATATGCGCGAGGATATCTATCAGCAGGCGGGAATTCTTTTCTCTCTCATAAAATTGATCAGCAAAAAGTCCCACAAGCTTTTTCTGCTTTGAATAAAGCGAGATGATATTCTGGCAGCGGCGGCGCACAACGAGCGAGTCATACGGTCTGCGAATAAATTCCGTAACACCCAGCTCATAAGCGCGGTGGGTGGTCTCCTGAGAGTCGTCCGCGCTTATCATGATAACGGGAATATCCGTCAGCATACCGTTTTTGCCCATGATCTCCAGCAGCTCAAGTCCATCCATCTCAGGCATTACCATATCCAACAAAACCAGAGATATCTCAGGTCCTATATCCTGAAGAACAGTGAGCGCTTCTTTACCGTTGGACGCCTCGAGAATATTATAATCTCCTCCAAGCATTTCGGTCAGAAGCTCGCGGTTGATCTCGGCATCGTCTACAATAAGAATCTTTTCCACAGTTGAGCAAGAACCATACCCAAAAACGGATCTGTCAAGCAGAGTATCCGTGCGAGCGGTTCTATCGTTCCCCCTCTCATAAATATTAATAAAAATGCCAATTTGCCAAAAAATGGTTAGCAGTACATATACTAAAGCAATCTCAGATTTATTATATCATAATATTAAAGATTTGTCAACTGTCGTTTTTAGTATTTCAAAAGAAATTTAACCGCGCTTTTAATACGTTCGATCTATTTCTTCTTCCACTCCATATCGGGCAGATCACTGTGGAGGAGAAACGCCAGCATTTTCTTCATAAATTCCGTTGCGCCGCCTATGTTCCAGCAGTCTACATCAAACGCGTACATCGCGCAGCCGAACACCAACGAACGCAGATACTCCTCCGCCGAGGAAAACCTCTCCTTTGCGATATCCGTCAGCGCCATCATAGCAGCGGTGTAATCATCCTCGGGAAGCAGACCGCAGGAATACGCATAACGAGCCATTCCCATCTTCTCGTGGATATCCCACGCCAGCACCCCGGCGCGCGGAAGAAATTCCGAAAACGCACGCACAAAAAGCGTACAGTTTTCAAACGCCTCCCTGCCTGCTCTGTCAAGGATCTCCGGATCGAAACTCGGCTTGCCCGCCAGTCTTGCCATAGCATCATTGACCATTATCCCAAGATTGCAGTATCGGTCTTTACTTATCGATTCCAACAGTGACGCGCGGTCGGTTATCCCGAATCTTCCGGAAAGAAATTTTAATACCGCCTGGCGCTCTTCTCCTTCAAATTTCTGGAAAAAATCCCCGAGCTTAAGCCCATGTGTCATTCCGGGAAGTATACGTATCGCAAAAAGAAAACCCAACTGAATCGTAAAATCATTGTCTGAAACGTCGATCTTGTCGGGGTTTTCTCTGCACCGCGCGGCGATCTTCGCCGCCGCGTCCGCGCATGAGAGATAAAGCGCGTTAAGATCCTCATTGATATACTCAAGACATTCGCGGCATTCCGTGTCCAGATCCAGACCGGACGTGTTTTCCGGATCGGCCTCAAGCCCCTGCCTATACATCGACAGCGCGAGCATTTCCCTGTCGGTCATAAAGTAGATATAGCCGTTCATGTAGTAGAATTTAGCAAGATCCCGCGGACTTTCGCAGCTGCCGCGGATCTCTTCAAGCTCCTTTGCGGCGCTTTCATAATCCTTCTTGTTATTATAAGCGCTTATCAGCCTGAAGTGCAGCTTATTGCTCCACTCTTCGCGCGGAACGGCAAGAACAGTGCCGATTATGCTGTCAAAATCATCGCTGTCGTGCCACTTATCGAGCTTATCATAAACTGGATCGGAATCGGAGATCCTTCCGTTTTCATCCAATGCGAATTCAGACATATTTTGTATTCCTTTCTTAAATTCTCAATACGATTCTTAATTTCATTATACACCATTTGCGTTTTTTTGTCAATACGCCGGAATTTCACTTGCCGCCGTAACGCGAACTTGCAGTAATTTTTTTGGGGGGTGAAAAAACCGGTAAAAATCGCGCGGTTTGCCATAATAAAGCCTTTTTATGACAAAAAGCTATTGACTTTTCCCGCAAAATATGGTATAGTTGTATTGAGTATTTATATTAATTGATGATCTCCGCGAAGATGTCTGCACGTAGATTATCAATTGGTATTAGCCCAACACCGCAAATGTTGGGGAAGAGCGAGGGGGATAAATTACAATGAGAAACGTCTATGCGACATTGCTTTTTATTTTCGCCATTGCAATTCTTATTTGCAGCTATATCATTTCCAGGAAGGACAAAACCGAGCTTACCAAGGCTATACGGAATATAATGGTAGCCGCGCCGTTTACAATGATAGCATATGGTATCGCGGTAGTGGTGCTGGATCAGCGGTTCGCCGAGTTTATGCATGCGGTGTACTTCACGATCTCGGATGTACTGCTTATCAGTATGTTTGTGTATGCGCTCAAGTACACACAGATCTACAGGCTGCGTGCGTGGCAGAACATGGTGCTGTTTATCATAACCGCCCTGGACGGCATTCTTATGATGCTTAACGTGTTCACTAACAATATATTCATCTTCCGCTGCGAACTCATGCACGACAGCGCGGGATCGGCGTTTTACGGGATCAGCGAGCGCGGCGGGCTGTATAATCTGCATCGGATATATATCTATATATTGGTAGTGCTGTGTGTAGTGCCCCTCGTGCTCAAGATCTTCCGCTCACCGCAGATGTACCGCCAGAAATTCTGGCTGACGCTGCTGTGCCTGATGGTCATCATAGCGCTCAACGTTCTCTACATTCTTCTGGACAGCATCAACATAGACTTCTCGGTGCTTTCTTACGGTCTTATGGCGGTAGCGATCTACTATTTCAATGTTATCTACGTCCCGCAGGGACTGGTGGAAGGACTGCTTTCGTCAAGCATCAAGAATATGGATGACGGCGTTATCTGCTATGATATTGACGGAAACTGCATATACGCGAATTCCGTTGCGTACACCTTCTTTAAAACGGTGGAGACCGCTCCGTTCACCGCATATCTCAATGAGTGGCTGGACGGCAGAAAGCTCTCCGAAACGGAGGACTCGGAGTGGAAGGAGTCACGCGGCAAGGGAGAAGCAACAGAGCATTACTCAATGCAGTTCAAACGGCTTTGTGACAGCGACACTAACTGTGTCGGCTGCTTCTTCAAATTCCATGACGAGACCGAGGACGTAAAAAAGCTTGAGGCTGAAAGATTCCGCGCCACGCGTGACCGCCTGACAAAGATATACAACCGCGAGTATTTTTACGAAACGGTCACCGACGCGGTGCAGAACGCGCCCGCCGGTGAATACTGCATGATATGCTCCGACATCAAGGATTTCAAAATGGTCAATGATGTTTTCGGTATAAATGTAGGCGACGAAATACTCGTTTCCATCGCGAATACCATAAAAAGACTTGCCGGAGAGGGTTCGGTCTACGGCAGACTTTCGGGAGACCGCTTCGCATTGTGTATGCCGCGCAAACGCTTCAACAAGGAGATATTCGCGACCGAGGTGCGCAATTTAAGCCACCTGCTTGGCAACTCCACATACAGGATCCACGTACATATCGGCGTTTATGACATAGTTGACAAGGACATAGAACCATCGCTGATGTGCGACCGCGCGTTTATGGCAATAGCTACCATAAAATCCAGCTTCACGAATATGATCGCGTTTTACAACGACGATATACGCGAGGCCACGCTTGAAGAGCAAAAGGTCACAGGCGAGTTCAGCACGGCGCTGCACGAGGGGCAGTTCTGCTTCTATCTCCAGCCGCAGGTATCCGTCAAGGGCAAGGTGCTCGGCGGAGAGGCGCTGGTGCGCTGGATCCACCCGGAGCGCGGAATGGTTCCGCCCGGTGAGTTTGTTCCCGTACTGGAGCGTACCGGGTACATCTGCCGCCTTGATATGAACACATGGGAGCTTGCTTGCAGAAAGCTGCGCGAATGGCAGGACCGGGGCATTACCGATTACCACATCTCAGTGAACATCTCGCCAAAGGACTTTTATTTCACAGATGTGTACAAGACCTTTACCGAGCTTGTCGAGCGCCATGGGATAAACCCGAAGAATCTGCGGCTCGAGATCACCGAGACCGCGATCATGAGCGACTTCAAAAAGCAGATCGTGCTTATCCAGCGGCTGCGCGAATATGGCTTCTGTGTTGAGATGGACGACTTCGGAAGCGGATATTCCTCGCTGAATATGCTCAAGGATATGTCGGTGGACACGCTCAAGATAGACATGGAATTCCTGCGCAAGACCGAAAACCCCGAGCGCACGCAGACCATTCTGAAAATGATCATCTCTCTGTCCAAGCAGCTCGGAATGGAGGTCATCACCGAGGGCGTTGAGACCAAGGAACACGTTGACTTTCTCACCGAGGTAGGCACGGACATCTTCCAGGGTTACTACTTCTCAAAGCCGATGCCCGTAAGCGAATTTGAAGAGCGCTATCTTAACGTAAGAAATTGATATACACAAAGAAAGGCTCCGGGATCTTGTACAGATCCCGGAGCCATTTATTTTTCGATTAAAAATCAGATTTGCCCGCTGTACTCGGCGATCTTTGTTGTGATCTCCGCCGAAAGCGACTTCGGCTCAAACTCGGGTTCAGCAAGGAAATATCCCTGTATCAGATCAACACCCATAGTTATGACCGCCTGCAGATCATCATCAGTTTCAACGCCCTGCGCTATGACAAGCACACCGCGCTCTCTGGTAAGATGAACCAGATTTCTGATCACCGTAGCCTTGCCCGAATCCTTGCTGCAGCCGTCTATGATCGTTCTGTCGATTATGATCATATCAGGAGTGGAGTTGAACATCGCGGTTTCGTTGTTGTGACCTGTGCCGAAGTTGTCCAGTGCGGTCATGCCGCCCCACCTGGCGATTATCTCCTGCTTCTTCGCGATAAGATCGCTGTCGTGATGATCAACGTCAAGATTTTCCAGAACGATATTCTTCAGGATCGGCTTGTAGTGCTCCTCAATGCCATGAAAGCTGCGCTCGTCAAGCATACATTCGGATATTGAGTTTAAGAACAGATGAGCATCGGAAGAGATCTTTTCATTTTCGACCAGTCTCGAGAAGCTCGCTATTCCAAGGAAGAACGTCAGCCTCTCGATCTCGTAGAGCTTAGCTCCCGATTTGGCGATACGCAGCAGCTCCGTTATTGTGTTGATAGTTTCCGACTGCGGACACATAAGCGCCTCATAGCCGAATATCTCGCCGGTTTTGACAGAGATGATCGGCTGGAACGCGAAGCGCACCTCGCCGTTGTCGATGATACGGTTCATCTCCTGAATACCGGTTATGAGTATGGAATCGTTTAGGTAGCTGTCTTTATTGAATTCCGCAAAGCAGCCCTTGGTCGAGCGCTTGATCGTGTACATCGAAAAATCAGCGTACTTTATCAGCTGCTCATATGACTCGGAATTGTCGGGATACCACGCTATACCGCCGCTGGCTCTCACCTTGTAGCCCGAGCCGTCCGCAAGAGTGCAGCTGCTGTTCTGCAGCGTTACCTTAAACTCCTCGATGACCGCCCTTATATCGTCCTTGGTCTTGCCGCCGTAGATAAACGCGATAAACTCATCGCCGGAAAGTCTTGCAACAATGCCGTTTTTGCTTCTGAGAGTTTTGAGCGCGTCCGCCGCCGCCTTTATGTATCTGTCGCCGTATTCGTGACCGAAGGTATCGTTTACGAACTTCAGGTTATCCAGATCCATCATAACAAACGCGGCAACGCCCAGCTCCTCGGGCTTTTCAAACTTCTTTTCCACTCTGCGGTAAAACGCGCGGCGGTTGTAGATATCCGTGGTCACGTCGTAATCGCGCTCATGCTCGATCTTGCGGCGCTCAAGCGCGTACTTGGTGATATCCTGTACCAAGCCCATCACGGCATTCTCGTCCTTGGTGAACGAAAATCTGAACCACTTTCTGTTCACGCCGTCACCGTCGGGATCGTATTCCGTATCGATATTTATACCGCCCGTTTTTGCGGAATTATCGGAAAAGATCTCATTGTCGAATATCTTGTATTTTTCGTCAAAATAGCTTAAATACTCACGGAACTTAGAGAACGGGATATGTCTCTT
>JAIEDJ010000320.1 GCA_029068025.1 Oscillospiraceae bacterium
CGAAGCATAATTCGGTCAAATGTGAATTTTTTAATTTTTTAAAATAAGGAGATAGAATGGATATTGATTTTTCCTTGGAAAAGCTTCTTGACATAGGTCTTGAGGATACGATGAAGAAGTCGTTTATCGAGTATTCGATGGCGGTTATTACTTCGCGTGCCCTGCCAGATGTCCGTGACGGATTGAAGCCGGTTCACCGCCGTATAATCTATACGATGGATGAAGCGGGCAATACCTCGGACAAGCCGTTCCGCAAGTGCGCGTATACTGTCGGAGAGGTTCTCGGTAAGTATCATCCGCACGGCGATGCTTCCGTTTATGACGCACTTGTTCGTCTGGCACAGACTTTCTCTATGCGTTATCCACTTGTCGACGGTCACGGAAACTTCGGATCTGTTGACGGAGACCCGCCTGCGGCTTATCGTTATACTGAAGCGCGTCTGGCGCGGCTTTCCAATGAAATGACAGCTGATATCAACAAGAATGTTGTCGATTTTACAACGAATTATGACGATACGCTCCCGGAGCCTTCGGTACTGCCGTCGCGGTTCCCGAATCTTCTGGTGAACGGCTCTAACGGTATAGCTGTTGGTATGGCTACCAATATCCCGCCGCATAATCTCGGCGAGGTCATTGACGCTCTGCTCATGATGATCGATAATCCCGATGTTAGCATTGAGGAGATCATGACCTGTATCAAAGGCCCGGATTTTCCTACGGGCGGCATTATCATGGGTTACAGCGGCATACGTTCGGCATACTACACAGGGCGCGGAAAGATCATTCTGCGCGGCAAGGCTAATATCGTTGAAGAAAACAATCATACGCGTATTATTATCAACGAAATACCATATATGGTAAACAAGGCGAGAATGCTCGCCAATATAGGCGATCTCGTCCGTGACAAGAGAATAGATGGCATTTCCGTTATACGTGATGAATCCGACCGAAACGGAATGAGGATCGTTCTTGAGCTTAAGCGTGATACGAACGCGAACGTCATTCTCAACAAGCTATATACTTATACGCAATTGCAGGACACAGTCGGCGTTATAATGATCGCGCTTGTTGACGGACAGCCGAGAACGCTCACACTGATGGAGATGCTTAAGTGCTATCTTGATCATCAGATCGATGTTGTTACAAGGCGGACGGAATTTGATCTTAAGAAAGCTAAGGAGCGCGAGCATATTCTTGAAGGTCTGATGATCGCTATTGATTTCATTGACGAGGTCATCAACATACTCAGGACTTCAAAGACCATTCCAGAGGGTAAGGAGCGCTTGATTGAACGTTTCAAAGACGTTGACGTTTCCGAAACGGGACTTTTCAGCACGTCTACTTACTCGCTTACCGAGGTACAAGCGGATGCTATCGTTAAGATGACACTCGGTTCACTCACCGGAATGGAAAAGAGCAAGGTTCTTGATGAGCTTAACGAAAAGCGCGAGCTTATCGGATTCTTGGAGGAGCTGCTTGCGGACAGAAGCAAAATGCTGCACCTTATCGGTGACGAGCTTTCCGCAATGAAGAAGAAGTATGGTGACGAGCGCCGTACGGCTATAGAGCCTGTAAGCGGCGAAGTGGATATTGAGGATCTTATCCCCGAGGAAGACTGTGTTGTTACATTCACCAGCATGGGATATATTAAGCGTCAGCCTGTCGAAGTTTACAATATCCAGAAACGCGGTGGACGCGGAGTTTCCGGAATGAAACAGCGTGACGAGGATTTTGTTGATAATATGTTTATCTCGTCGACGCATGAGAATATTCTGTTTATCACAAATAAGGGAAATATGTTCCGCTTAAAGTGCTATCAGATCCCCGAGGGAAGCCGCCAATCGCGCGGAATGAACATTGTGAATCTTTTGCAGCTTTCCGAGGACGAAAAGGTTGCGGCAATGATGACCACCTTCGATTTTGCTGATAACAAGTATTTTATCTGCATAACCAAAAACGGACTTGTCAAGCGCACGCGGCTTTCGGAATACAAGAACGTCCGCAAGGCGGGACTTCGAGCAATCACGCTTGTTGACGGTGACGAGATAGCCGCCGGATTCCTTACCGAGGGTGACTGCACTATAATTGTTGCAACAAGAAACGGCGCGGCTATCAGATTTGATGAAAACGGTATACGTTCGTTGGGAAGAACTGCGCGCGGTGTTCGTGCTATCAAGTTTCGTGGTGACGATTATGTGGTCGGTGCTACCAAGATATTTGATGAATCTATGAGTATACTCACCGTGACCGACAAGGGAATGGGCAGACGCTGTGCTGTTTCCAGCTATCGCTTGCAGAAGCGCGGTGGTCTTGGTCTTAAGAACTACCCTGTCAGCGAGGAGAAGGGTTCCGTTATTGGTATCCGCACGCTGGGTCCCGACGATGATGTTATTCTTATCAGTGCGGACGGTATAATTATCAGAATACGCGCGAATGATCTGCGTACAATGGGCAGACCCGCTTCCGGTGTGCGTGTAATGCGGCTTGGTGAGAATGACAAGGTTGTGGCGTTTACCAGAACTCAGCATGACGATGACGAGCAGACAGAGGAGGTCGAGAAGGCTTCCGATGAGGAGATTGAAGCGTCACTTGCTGCGGAGCAGTCCGAGGTTGTTGAACCCGAGGAGGATACCTCGGAGGACGATGATTCAGAGGACGTTTCTGATGAAGTTGGCGATAATACTGAGGAATAATTTGTTTTAATTGTATTTCCCGAACCTTTGTTCGGGAAATATTTTTACAAAAAGATTTGAAAATTGTTCCACGTGGAACATTATTTTCTGAAAGGATAATTATTTTGTATATACTTGAAAATTATGATATATGTGTGATCGGCGCGGGTCACGCAGGCTGCGAGGCGGCGCTTGCCGCGGCTCGATTGGGACTGCGTACCGCGATTTTTACACTGTCAGCGGATTGTATTGCCAATATGCCGTGCAATCCTTGTATCGGCGGCTCAGCAAAGGGACAGATAGTCTGTGAAATAGACGCGCTCGGCGGCGAGATGGGCAGAGCAGCGGATGCTACGTTTATTCAGTCACGAATGCTTAATAAAGGAAAAGGTCCTGCTGTCCACAGTCTGCGCGTGCAGAGCGACCGCGTGAAGTATCATCAATATATGAAAAAGACGCTGGAGGATACACCGAATTTGTTTATCAAACAGGCAGAGGTCACAGCGGTACGAGTTGAGGACGGGAAGATCACAGCTGTTGAAACAAAGCTCGGGGCGGTTTATTCGTGCAAGGCAGCAATCATTACCACTGGAACTTATCTTAATGGCAAAATACATATCGGGGAGCTGAACTATGCGGCGGGTCCAGATAATGTGCTGCCGTCTACAGAGCTTACAGAATGTTTGAAGTCGCTCGGAGTATCTATGCGGCGGTTCAAGACAGGGACACCTGCACGCGTTCACAGACGTTCAATTGATTTTTCTGTTATGGAGCGGCAAGAGGGAGACGCGGAAATAGTTCCGTTTTCGTTTGACAGCAAGCTGGAGATGAAAAACGCAGCTGAATGTTATGTTACCTACACCAATGCGGAAACTCACAAGGTTATTCTTGATAATCTGGATCGCTCGCCGCTTTATTCCGGACGTATTGAGGGAATAGGTCCTCGATACTGTCCAAGTATTGAGGATAAAATCGTTCGATTCCGAGACAAAGAACGTCATCAGCTCTTTGTTGAGCCTATGGGGCTTGATACCGATGAATATTATCTTCAGGGAATGAGCAGCAGTTTGCCCGAAGATGTGCAGATCAAATTTTTGCGAACTATCAAGGGTCTGGAAAATGTTGAAATAATTCGTCCAGCGTATGCGATAGAGTATGACTGCTGCGATCCGCTGGAGCTGCTTCCCACACTGGAATTCAAGAAAATAAGTGGACTGTACGGAGCGGGGCAATTTAACTGCACCTCCGGTTATGAGGAAGCGGCGGCACAGGGAATTGTTGCCGGAATAAACGCTGCGAGAAGGATTTCCGGGAAAGATCCGATCATTCTGGACCGTGCTTCAAGCTATATCGGAACGCTTATCGACGATCTTGTTACCAAGGGCTGTTCTGAGCCGTATCGTATGATGACCTCACGTAGCGAGTACCGTCTGATACTTCGGCAGGATAACGCGCCGGAAAGACTGCTTCCTATCGGACATGATGTCGGGCTGGTATCCGACGAGCGATACGCGCTGTTTCTTGAGGACTGCAAGGCGGTTGAATCTGAACTTGAACGGATCAAGACAGTGACGATCCACCCTACAGATGAGGTGAACGCGCTGCTTGTTGAAAAAGGAACTTCTTCTATCACAGCGGGTGTGCGTATGTATGAGCTGCTTAAACGTCCTCAGCTTGAGTATTCGGATCTTGAGCGTTTTGATTTGGAACGACCAAAGCTGAAGGCAGCTCTTATCAACAAGCTCGAGGTTGAAATGAAATACTCGGGTTATATCAAGATACAGACAGAACAGATCGAAAAAATGCGGCGGCTTGAAGAGAAGAAGCTGCCTGCGGATATTGATTATAAGACTATCAAGGGACTGCGGCTGGAAGCACAGGAAAAGCTCAATAAGCACAAACCGCTGAATGTCGGACAAGCCGGAAGAATTTCGGGAGTAAACCCTGCGGATGTTTCCGTGCTTCTTATCTGGCTTGCGGGAAAGGGGGAGCGTAATGAATGAAAAAGAACGATACATCATTGAAGAATTTAAAAAAGCGGATCTGACTATTAATGAAGATCAGGCACGGCAGTACCTTGCACTGTATGAATTTATGATTGAGTACAATAAGAATGTAAATCTCACTTCTATCACGGAATTCGCTGATGTTGTTATGAAGCACTTTATTGACAGTGTTCTTCCATTTTCTCGTCTTGATATTCCTGACAGAGCATCATTTATCGATGTTGGCACGGGAGCAGGATTTCCCGCACTGCCGCTGATGTTATTCCGTCCCGATCTTAAGGCGACGCTGTGTGATAGTCTTGGGAAGCGCTGTATTTATCTTGAAAAGGTCTGCACGGAGATCGGTGTTAAAGCGGAGATTATTCATGCGCGGAGCGAAGAGCTTGGACGGAAGCGGCGCGAATGCTTCGATTTTTCGACTGCAAGAGCGGTCTCGGCTATGCCTGTGCTTTCGGAATACTGTATTCCTTTTGTTAAAGTCGGCGGAAGGTTTATCGCGCTTAAATCGGTAAATGAAGATATATCCACTGCGGAAAATGCGATAAATCTGCTGGGCAGCAGAATAGAAAGTATTTCAGACTACAAGCTGCCGAATTCCGATGACAGACGCGTCGTTATTGTAAAAAAAATATCCGCAACTCCGGCAAAGTATCCGAGAAGTTCCGCGAACATTGCAAAGAAGCCGCTTTGAATTTAAGAATATGTCTTCATTAACCGACAAATAGTTTGAGAATCAGACCAAATAATTTGAAACAGCCGTCAGAAAGCGGCTGTTTTTGTTTTTTACAACTGCATCGTGTCGGATAGCGGCGATAAATTCTTGTGGAAATTATTTCCCGGAAATGTTAAAATCAGAATAAAGGAGATGATATTATGAACGGATTGTTCAAATCAAAGGAAAGAATAGCGGGTCATGTTGTAATGCTGGAAATATCAGATCTCACCCCGAACAAATCACAGCCTCGTACAGAATTCAGTAACGAGGCGTTGAAGTCGCTTTCGGAAAGTATTAAGGAAAACGGGATAATGCAGCCTGTTTGCGTTCGCAGAAAGGGCGCGCTATATGAGATAATAAGTGGTGAGCGCCGCACTCGTGCTGCGAAGCTGGCGGGACTAACGGAGATCCCATGTATCATTATGAGCGTGGATGACGAGCAGGCGGCTGTTCTTGCACTGATCGAAAATATTCAGCGCAAGGATCTCAGTTACTTTGAGGAAGCGCTCGCGATCGAAAAGCTGATCAGCTGTTATGGTCTTACACAGGAGCAGGCAGCGGCTCGACTGGGAAAGGCTCAGTCCACTATCGCTAACAAGCTGCGGCTTCTTAAATTCAGCGACGCTGAACGCAGACTTCTGGTCATGGGAAACCTTTCTGAACGTCAGGCACGTTCGCTTATCAGAATTGAAGATCCAAAAGTCCGGCTTTCTGTTACGGAAAGAGTAGTGAGTGATAATCTGAACCTTGAACAAACAGAGCTGCTTGTAAACAGAACTATTAACGAGGCTCCTAAGGAAAAAAAGCAGCGCCGCCGTTCTATCTTTGCAGATTTTCCCGCACCATCAAAGCTCTATATCAATTCGCTTAATGCGCTGCTCAAGCGAATAAAGGACGATAATGTTGCGTGTGAGTTTTCTTCTGAAAAAACGGAGAACTACTTTGAGTACAGCATCAGATTTCCGGTTAAGGCATAAAAAGAATAATGAATATAATCCGCGCGATTGATCATCGCGCGGATCAGACTGTAGAAAAAGTTCTTATTCTGGATTCCAAAGGGCAGCGCCCTTTGGTGGGGTGCGGGGCAAAGCCCCGCGATTCTATCACCCCCTCTCCCCAAGAGGGGTTTTTATACAAG
>JAIEDJ010000032.1 GCA_029068025.1 Oscillospiraceae bacterium
ACGGGATAAAACGAGCATAATTTTACCGCAAGAAATGCTTTTTAAGCGAAAAACATACGGAAAACAGTTCTTATTCAATTATAACATATTTGTAAAAAAAAAGAAACATAATTTTTAAAGAAATATTTTAAAAAAGTAATGCTTTTTTTTTGGAAATGTGTTATAATTAAAAACAAGGTATCTTTAATTATGTTTTTTCGATACTTTTTGTATAGAAATTATCCAAAATAACAGGGGGTTATTTAAATGAGTTTAAAAGCTTTAAAATGGTTAAAACGTATCGCGTTTATATTAGCGTTATGTACATTATTGTGTCTCACGGGCTGCGGAGGCGGAGAGGAGGAAGCGTCCTCATCAAGTGACAGTAGTCAGATCGAAGAACCGGGGGTATACCACAAGGTAGGGTTTATATTCAGCGGCAAAGCGGACATAGCCGGTTTTGCCTCCGAGATCAACGGGCAGCGCATCCTCGCATCTAACCGCACAAGCATGGACACCTGCTATATCGAAAATGTTACTATAAGCGAGTTTGAAACGGCCGTAAAGAAGCTCGCGGAAGCCGGCTGCACCGACATAGTATCATGCAGCGCGATCTTCACAAACGTCGCCAGGGTAATCGCGGGCAAGTACATGAACCTTAACTTCATCAACTACGGAGCGACAAGCGGCAGCGCGAACTGCATAGCATACACCGAGCATACCTTCCAGGGAGCGTATGTTGCGGGAATAGCTGCGGGTTACAACTCGACCGTGCGCAAAATCGGTGTCGTAGTGGATTCGGATCTTATTTATGATACCGCAGTCGCGAACGCCATAGCCTTGGGTGTTCAGCGCGTATTTAAAACCGCTACCGTATATGTAGGCGAGGGGCACTACAACAACGAGATCAAGGACGCGATCGACGCGCTCAGAGGCTACGGCTGCGATGTTATCGTAACCTATACCGCTTCAGCATATGCGGCGGATTATTGCCAGTCGCTCGGCGTGAAATTTATCAGCAATCACGATCACAGCAGCAATTACGAATCCTATTCCAATATGATCATGTATTACTACAGCAAGCGCGACAGCTACTTAGTCGCAAAGTTCAAGCAGATGCAGCTTGATCAGTGGCAGCCCGAAAATTATGTGGGAACCATGGGCAACGGCGTTATCACCGTATCCCACGAGCTTAAAGGCAGTAAAGCCGATCTGCAGAAGATCATAGATGCCATTACTCCAAAGCTGTCTACCGGTGAAGCGTATATTTTCGACGGAAAAAGGGGAGAGTTGATGGACAATACCGGAATTGTAAAATGTTTCCAGAATGAGGAGCTGTCCCTATCCGAGATATATAACATGGAATGGTATGTTATGGGAATAACAAAGATAGGCAGCTTCAGAAAGCCGTTTTACAACGAACCGCCAAACAACTTTGAGATCAAGGAATAACAAATATGATTTAAAACCCGCGCGGATCAGATCCGCGCGGGTTTCAGTCTGTAGAAAAAGGTCAACTTTTTAAAGGCGCAGGAGAAATTTCAAAAAGCAGTCCCGCTCGGCGGAGCGGAACGAAGTGGAGCGTAGCCGAGTGGGGCTAGCTAGGCGAGCTTCGCCCGCCGGTTTTGAAATTTCTTTTAAATAACCAGCCCTTCGTCAACATCGTAAAGGTAGCCGAGATCAACGTTTAAAAGGTTTATCTACAAGCTGAAACCCGCGCGGATCAGATCCGCGCGGGTTTTTCATATATTATGAAGAACAAGATTTATATAATCGTCAAGAGAAAGCTCCTCAGCGCGTGCCGTGGGACTGACACCGATCTCCGAAAGCGCCCGCGCGATCTCGGGCTTGGAAATTCCGAGCAAAACGGAGAGCGGGTTTACAAGCTGTTTTCTGCGCTGAGAAAACCCCGCGCGTATTATCTTGAACAGACGCTGCTCCTCTTCCGCCGAAAGCGCGGACGGCTGCTTTATATCCAGTCTGATCACTGCGCTGTCAACGTTCGGCGCGGGCATAAAGCTCCCTCGGTTCACCTTGAACAGCAGCTTCGGCTCACTGTAATAATTCACCGCATATGTGACGGCTCCGCATTCGCGCGTTCCGGGCGCGGCGCAGATCCTGTCCGCCGCCTCGCGCTGCACCATGACCGTCAGCGCCTTGATCCGCAGGCGGCTCTCCAGCACCTTCATTATTACCGGCGAGGTTATGTAATAAGGCAGATTGGCGCAGACCACCACCTCGCGTCTGCCGAATTTCTCGGCAATCACCGCCGCGAGATCAGTCTCCATAACATCGGCGAAAATGACCTCAACATTATCATGATCCGCAAGCGTTTCATCAAGTATCGGCTTAAGCCGCTCATCTATCTCCACCGCGACGACCTTTTCACAGCGTTCGGCAAGCTCACGTGTGAGAACTCCCACACCAGTGCCGATCTCAAGAGCGCAGACCCCATCCGCGCAGCCGCCAAGCTCCGCTATCCTCGGGCAGACCGACGGATTGATCAAAAAATTCTGACCAAGCGATTTAGCGAACGAAAACCCGCACATATTAAACAATCGCTTGATCTCTCCAATATCGGTAAGCCGCATCTTAACTCCTTATTTTAATTTGCAATTCGCGAACCGGCGGGCAAAGCCCGCCTAGCCAAGCGGCACAGCACGCTGTGCTCCGCGCTAACGCGCTCCGCCCATCGTGCCGCGCCGCTTGCTTTCGCAAATTGCCTGCACCTTTATTCCGTTGTTCTTGGCTCAAGCGCCTTTACTGCGTAATTATAACGCAGATCTCAACCCGAACGCCTTTCCCGCACATTTTTATTATCCATTATCAATAGCATTTTTCGCAGCATAATGCCATACATTGTCAATTATCAATATCCGTCTGTGCCATTGAGACTGTCGTCGTTCTCAACCCAATCGCTGACGATAAATTCCTTATATTCCGTTGGGGAATTTCTGACGAAAACTCTCTCGATCCCCGCGTTGATGATCATGCGCTTGCACATTGAGCACGGCTCAATATTGGCGGCAAGTTCGCCTGTCGCGGCGTCAAGGCCCGCAAGGAACAGCACAGAACCCAACATATCCGAACGCGGCGCGGAGATTATACAATTAGCCTCCGCATGAACGGAACGGCACAGCTCATAGCGCTGACCACGCGGAATATTCAGCCTTTCGCGGGTGCAGCTTCCAACATCGGAGCAGTTCTTTCGTCCGCGCGGCGCACCGTTGTATCCCGTTGCGATTATAGCGTCGTTCTTCACGATTATCGCGCCGAAATTTCTCCGCAGACAGGTGCCGCGTTCCGCGACTGTCTGCGCAATGTCAAGATAATAATTGATTTTGTCAACTCTCATGGCTGTCACCCCTGCCAAAAATCCGTTTACTGTACAAATTTATCGGGCTTTGCCGATCCCGCAGATCCGGACCTTCCCTTCTGATCTATTGAAGGAATCTTTCCGTCAAACTCATCTATAAAGCCCTGAGCGATCCTACGCTGCTCAGGCAATGAATTTGTGACAGTGCAGTATCCGAGAACCTTGTTGAACTCGCCGCGTGCCCTTTCGGTATCGCCCATATTCGCGAGCAGCTCGCCGAGAACACAGGTGTACTCCATAGCGCATTTGGTATCGCCCTTCCCCTCCTCAGCCTCGATAGCCTTTTCAAGATTCTTGACAGCCGAATCATAATTTCCCATATTGATAAGCTGAAGAGCTGCGTCAAAATGAATATCCATAAAAAATCCTCTTTTCATAAAATGTTTGATCGTTATTTTCAGCGGCAAGCCGCCCTGACAACCGACATGGCCGATAAGTGACGAACATTCCCGGCAAATCGTTTAAATAGCGCTTGATTGTCGATAAAACGTTATCCGCTTTTAATTATAACATAGTGTTTGCTATATTATAACGCCGAACCGGCGAGGTATTCCCATTATTGCGCTGATCATAATTGAGCGTTTTCTCTAATGTAATAACGTTGTCCTTATTATAACACAAAAATGCCCGTTTGTCAAATTTTTTGTCAGAAATTCTTTCCTGCGCGAAATAAAAGCAAAAACCGTCAACCGTATCCGACAGTTTTTTCCTTCAAAAAATGGTATACTCTAATAACCTTGGGGAATATTCTAGCTTTTTATACATAGCGGAAAGGAAAAAACAATGACGGAGAAAACAGAAAAGTCAACAAAAACCAAAAGGATAAAAACGATCAGAAGAACGGTGCCGATACAGCGTGTGAACACGTTTCTGCATTGGAAAGAATTCCTTCTGGAGAACGCCGTGTGGGCGCTCACCGGATTTGGGCTGGAGCTCGGAACGTCGGACTTTTCCGCCGCGCCCGGAGCGGCGGCGCTGGCGGCGGGGCTGTCGGGAAACCGCGCGTTGTTTGCGATGATAGGCGGCATCATAGGGGCGCTGCTGCACGGATTCCCGGGCGCGGTGACGGGGTTCGCGGCATTGGCGATCGTGCTTGCGGCGCGTATCCTGCCGGATATGCACAACCCTAGGCTCCGCGCCGTACTGCGGTTTGTCGCAGCAGCATCGGGCGTGTTCTTCTCGAGGATAGCTCAGGCGGCAAACACAGCGGAGCTTCTGGCGGTGGTCGTCGCCGCGCTCACCTCGGCGATCTTTGCAGTGTGCGTCTGTGCTCTGTCAGAAAGCGCTCTCATACGCGGCGTGGACATCGGCGAACCGCGCGACTGTGCGCTGGGATGCGTAATAGTCGCTCTGGGATTTTTTTCTCTGGGTGCGCTGGACTATAGCATTATAAATGTTGGCAGACTTGTGATGGGAACCGCGCTGATGACCGTGACCGCGCGTCGCGGTCTTTCATGGTGCGCCGCAGTGGGGATATCCGCTATTCTGGGTCTGTGCGCACAGTCTCCGCAGATCGGCGCGGGAGCGGCGCTGATAGCCTTTTCGGCAGCCTCGGGCTGTGTGTTCGCAAAGTACGGGAAGCTCGCAAGGGCGGCAGGTTTTCTGTTCATAAGCTCTCTGGCAATGCTGATCACAGGCATAGACGAGGGAATGTGGAGGATCTTTACGGAATGTGCGGCGGCGGCATTCGTTGTCATTCCGATTGAAAAGATCAAGGTTCCCGAGAGCGACTTTTCGGACAGAACGATCGCTCTTATGCTTCGCGAACGTCTTAATTTCGCAGCGGACGCGATCTCGGGGATCGGCGCGGGGATAAACGCCGCTGCTGACGCGCTTGACCGCAAATATTACACCACTCTTGATGAGCTTCCCGAAAAAGCAGCGGACAAGTGCTGCCGTTCCTGTCCGAATTCCATGACCTGCTGGGGGAAGAACTACGAGCTGTTCCACGCGGAATTCTCAAAGCTTGCCGCGCAGCTCCGGGCTGGCATAGAGCTGACGGAATTCTCCATGTCGCCCGAATGTGCGGAGCTGTGCATCAACAAAAGCGGAGTTATCAAGGCAGTAACGGCGCAGTATTCGCGTTATCTGTCTGTTATGACGGACGAGCGCCGTGTACGGGAGCTGAGGAGGATCTACACCGATCAGCTTGCGGGAGTGCGCGATATACTGCGGGATATGGGCGACCTCCGCGCGGAGATCAATACCTCGAACCGCAGCCGAGCCGCAGAAAAACGTGCCGAAGATATCCTTCGGGAAAACGGAATGGATCTGCCGCAGGCGTTTGTAATGTTTGACCGGCGCGGCAAGCTGAGATTCGAGGCATACGGCGCTGCCGAACCGCGCGTGGAGCCGGAATATCTCGGCACGCTGCTTTCAAAGTCTCTGGGCAGAGAGCTTGAGACTCCGGAGATCTCGGGAAGCAGCGGAAGATACAGGATAACCGCCGGAGAACGCACTGCGTTATCCGCGAAGATCGGGGCGTTTCAGATACCGCGCGGCAGCAACCGCGTCTGCGGTGACTGCTATGAGACCTTCACGGATCCGTGCGGAATGTTGTATGTAATACTCTCCGACGGTATGGGCAGCGGTTCGAGGGCAAGAGTTGACTCGGCGATGGCGTGCTCGGTACTGTCAAAGCTGCTCAAAAGCGGGATATCGCTGAAGGTGGCGCTGGAGACGGTGAACACGGTGCTGATGGTGAAAAGCTCGGATGAGAGCTTTGCTACTCTGGACATATGCAGAATAGACCTGAACAGCGGCGAGTGCGCCGTATACAAGGCGGGCGCGGCAACAACGTATATAAAATCGTCGGACAAGCTCATCCGCGCGGCGCTCTCGTCACCGCCCGCGGGACTTGGCGGAAGGCTGAGCGTTCCCGCGCAGAAGTTTACGGTAGGCTCCGGCGACGTTATACTGATGATGACGGACGGCATAGTTCCTGATGAAAAATGGCTTTCCAAAGAGCTTTCCCGCCGCGTTGAGCCGCGTGAGCTTTCGGAACGGATCGCCAAAGCGGCTCGCAGCGGAGATAACGCGCGTGACGACGATATCAGCGTGATAGCGCTGGTGGTGACCTGATATCGCTTGAGCGCCTGCGGCGTGGGGCTTTGCGCCATTTGCGCCTGCGGCGCGGGGTTGTTTAAAAGGTTAAATGTAGTTTTCTCGTCTGCTTGACGTTTGCGAATTGCTTTCGCGCTCGGGCTGCGGGGGAACACCCTTCGGGAGATAGGGGGAGGGAGAATAAAATCCAACAAAAA